>JACVRP010000006.1 GCA_014534385.1 Cyanobacteria bacterium Co-bin13 | reverse complement strand
TTTGATCGGTGTTGCCGGAGACTCTGGATGCGGCAAATCTACTTTTTTGCGTCGTCTTGAAGACCTGTTTGGCCAAGAGTTTATGACGGTCATCTGCCTAGATGACTACCATAGCCTCGACCGCAAGCAGCGTAAGGAGCAGGGCGTTACAGCGCTGAACCCCAAGGCCAACAACTTTGATTTGATGTACGAACAAATCAAAGCTTTGAAGGAAGGGCAGCCTGTTGATAAGCCAATTTACAACCACGAGACTGGCGAAATCGACCCGCCTGAGCGGGTAAACCCCAACCACATGATTGTGGTTGAAGGTCTACATCCACTCTACGACGAGCGCGTGCGGGCGCTGCTTGACTTCAGCGTGTACCTCGATATCAGCGATGAAGTCAAGATTGCCTGGAAGATTCAGCGCGACATGGCCGAGCGCGGCCACCGCTACGAGGACGTGCTGGCCTCTATCAACGCTCGCCGCCCTGACTTTGAGGCCTTTATCGACGTGCAAAAGCAGTACGCCGATGTGGTCATTCAAATTCTGCCTACCCAGCTCATCCCTGATGACCAGGAGAAGAAGGTCCTGCGGGTGCGCCTGATTCAGCGGGAAGGCATTGAAGGCTTTAGCCCGGTCTACCTGTTTGACGAGGGTTCCACCATTGACTGGATTCCCTGTGGTCGTAAGCTGACCTGCTCCTACCCTGGTATCCGCATGCACTACGGCCCCGATGCCTATTACGGCAACGAGGTGTCTGTCCTGGAGGTAGATGGTCAGTTCGATCGGCTCGAAGAGATGATCTACATCGAGAGCCACCTGAGCAACACCTCCACCAAGTACTACGGTGAGATGAGCGAGCTGCTGCTGAAGCACCGGGAATATCCGGGTTCTAACAACGGCAGCGGTCTGTTCCAGGTGCTGGTAGGTCTGAAAATGCGGGCAACCTATGAGCGACTCATTGCGAAGACACCTGAGGTCGCTGCTAAAGCTTAGGGGAAAGGCAGAGGGCAGAAGGTAGGGGGTGTTATCGCCTTGGCACAACGCACCGTCTCCCAGGCAAAAGCTGCTCTTTGTTAGGTCTGGTGGGTCACGCGCTGCGATACACACCCTGCCAGTCTGCTGGCAACAAGAGACAAATCAGAAAAGGGGAAGCTAAGTTAGCTTCCCCTTTTTGTTGGCTTAACGCTATCTGAGACCTGGAAGAACCATCGTGAGGGAGTCTTTGTAGCTGGGAACACTGAATGCCAGAGACCAGATGCAGCGTCTGTTTCTCTGCCTTTAACGGGGTTATTCAGGTGTCTGACTACGAAAATCTGCTTTATCAAATTACCAGCCGTATTCGCCAGTCTTTAGACCTGAGTGAGGTCTTGGACTCCGCTGTACAAGAAATCTTCAAGCTTCTTAAAGTTGATCGAGTTAAAATCTACTGTTTTGAGCCAGACGGAAGCGGAGAAGTCATTGCTGAGGCTGTCAATGTAGCGGCCTTGCCAAGCCTACAAAATCTTCGCTTTCCGGCAGCAGATATTCCGCCAGAAGCGCGAGCTCAGTTTATTAAGGCTCGTCTGCGGGTAATTGTCGATGTGTCGGCTCAGCGCAAAACGGTTAGCAGCCGGGAGGATTTGCACTCCGGAGCTGTCAAGCCGCTTGACTACAGGCAGGTAGATCCCTGCCACCTGGAATATCTCTCCGCCATGGGGGTGGCCTCTTCTTTGGTGATGCCGATTTTGCATCAGGAGGGGCTGTGGGGGCTGCTGGCGGTTCACCACTCTGCGCCTCGCCGCTTCAGTGAGCGGGAGCTGCAGATCCTGCAGCTGTTGGCAGATCAGCTGGAAATTGCGATCGCACAGTCTTCCCTCCTGCTTCAGGCACAGCAGCAGGCCGAGCACGAAGCCATTGTTAGCCGCGTCAGCCAAATCCTGCACTATCCGCTGGCGCAGGCTAGCCTACGCCAGCAGGTACTGGAAACTCTGGTAAAAGAACTCAAGGCCAGCGGTGGACGGCTTTACCTGGTGGGAGACCGGATCAACCCCCACAGCCAGACCTATACCGTTGGCGACCAGCCGCTGGCGCAGGCGCTAGAGGAGATGCCTCTGTGGCAGGCGTGGGTAGATCAGCAAACCCATGGAGGGGCAACAGAGGCCGATATGAGCGGGCATACTGCTTTTACCCGGCAGACACTGGCCCCTCTAGACCAAAGCAAATCAGCCATTTATCCCAGCAATCAGCCCTTCTCTGGCACCCTGCCCGATCTTCAGCCGGACTCGTGGAAGCTGCTGGCCAACCTGTTTGAACCAACCCCAATCCGCTCCTTTCTGGTCATTCCCCTGGCCTTTCAGGAGCATTACCTGGGGTGCATCACGCTATTTCGTCGAGGCCATAGCGTCAATATTGCCTGGGCCGGTCAGTGTGCCTCTAATCAGCGGCTACAGTTTCCCAAACTGTCCTTTGAGGTCTGGCGAGAGCTGCGTCAGGACCAGCCCGAACCCTGGAGCGTCGAAGAGCTGAAGCTGCTGCAGGCAATTGGTCTACACCTGTCAATGTCGGTGCTGCAGCGGCGCATAGAAGCGATGGTGCGCTACCAAAGTTCCCACGATAGCCTGACCGGCCTACCCAATCGGCTGCTGTTTACAGAGCGGCTGACGCTGGCGCTTATGGAGGCCGATCAGTCCAATGAAATGATCGGCATCGCCATTTTGGACGTCAATCGCTTTAAGCGCATCAATGAAAGTTTAGGCTCGGAGGCGGGCGATCAGCTGCTGCGACAGGTAGCTGACCGGCTGCAGGCTAACCTGCGACCCCAAGACTTTTTAGCCCGCTGGGGCAGCGATGAATTTACCCTGCTGCTGCCGGGGCTACACTCAGCAGAAGACGTGCTGGCCCTGATCGAAGAGATTATGGTGCATGTTGCAGAACCGTTTCAGCTTCAGGAAAGGGAGATTTACATCACCTCTAGCCTAGGCATGGCACTGGCTCCCTACGATGGAGAAGATGCTGATACCCTGCTCCGCTGCGCCGGGGTTGCCGTGCAAAAAGCCCAGCAGGAGGGGCTCCACACGTTTCAGCTGTATCAGCGAGAGAAAGGCCCAGCGGCCCTAGAAGCGCTGACGCTAGAGGGGGACCTGCGACGGGCCCTGATCAGCCAGCAGCTAGAGCTTTACTACCAGCCACAGCTAGAGATTGCTACGGGGCGATTGATTGGGCTAGAAGCTTTAATTCGCTGGCAGCACCCCACCCTGGGCTTCATCTCACCGGGCGAATTTATCCCGCTGGCTGAAGAGACCGGTCTGATTCACGATATCGGGCGCTGGGCCCTGCGGACGGCCTGCCAGCAACAGCAACTCTGGGGTCAGGCCGGATTTCCGGATCTGCGCGTGTGTGTCAACCTGTCTCCCAAGCAGTTTTACCGGGCCGATCTGCCGCAGCTGGTCTGGGAAGCTTTGAATGCCTACGATGTTCCTCCAGCCTGTCTGGAGCTAGAGATTACCGAAAGCGCGGCCATGCAGGATATGGACTCAACCATTCGGATGCTGGGGCAGCTGCGGCAGACGGGTATTCGCATTGCCCTGGATGATTTTGGCACAGGATATTCTTCTCTCACGGCGATTAAGCATTTTCCGCTGGATACCTTGAAGCTGGACAAAGCCTTCACCCAGGACCTGATGGACAACCCAGGCGATGCCGCCATCGCGCAAACTATCGTGGCACTGGGCCGGGGTTTGGGCCTGACGGTGATTGCTGAAGGCGTTGAAACTGAGTCTCAGCTGCAGGTTCTGCTAGATTTGCAGTGCCACTGTGCCCAGGGCTATCTGTTTAGTCGGCCCCTCAGCGCCCAGGGCATGATGCGGTTTATTCAGGAATACTGCATTCCGGAGGGGACAAAGATTTGCTGCAAAAGCCGGACCCTTCACTTCCGCTTTTAGGCTGAGTGAAGCTCATGCCTCTATGGACTGGGGCTGATCGATAAAATAGCCCTGCACATAGTCAACGCCGATGCCGCGTAGGGTATTGAGGGTAGCCTCGTTATCAACCCACTCAGCAATGGTCTTGAGCCCCATCACCCGCGCCACTTCGTGGATTGACTTGACCATGACAAAGGCAACGGCATCGGTGGTGATGTCTCGAATGAAGCTGCCGTCGATCTTGAGGAAATCGACCGGCAGCGTTTTGAGCGAGGTCAGGGCTGACATGCCGCAGCCAAAGTCGTCGAGGGCAAAATGGCAGCCCAGCTGTTTGAGGGCATGGATGATAGCGCTGGCGCGGGTTAGGTTTGCGATCGCAACTGTTTCCGTAATCTCAAAGCAGACCTGCTGGGGGGCAACTGCCTGAGCCGCCATCTCCGTTTGAATAAACTCCACCAGGCGATCGTCGTTGAGGCTGGCTCCCGAGAGGTTAATGGCAAAGCGAGAAAGCGGGGCGGTCGCCCCTGCTGGTAAGCTAGCTGAGGCGCTGGCCTGGCGCTGGCCAAACGCTTTAAACGCGTGGTGAATCACCCAGCGGTCGATGTCAGGCATGAGGCTATAGCGCTCTGCCGTGGGCAAAAAGGCATTGGGCAGGTGCAGGGTCTTGTCTCGATCAACCAGGCGCAGCAGCAGTTCACTGTGGAGCGGCTGGTCTTTGCCCCAGGGATCTACCACCTTTTGCTGATATAGGCAAAACCCGCCCTGATCAAGCGCCTGAGTCAGCCGGGAGACCCAAACCATGCCAAACTCTGAGCTGTGGTCGCCTTCTACCTCCTGAAACTGGCAAACGCGATTGCGGCCCTCGTGTTTGGCCCAATAGCAGGCCAGATCGCCCTGACGCAGCACCTCCGTTGGCGGCAGAGACCCGTCTAGGGCGGTTATGCCGATGCTGGCTCCGATAGTAAACGTTTGCCCCTCCCACAAAAAGCGGAACTGCTGAATTTCGTGGCGGATAACTTGTGCGATTGCAGTCCCCTGATCAAGACTGCACTCGTAGAGCAAAATGCCAAACTCATCTCCCCCCAAGCGGGCCACCACATCACTGCCCCGCACCTGACTTTGCAGCAGCACACTGATCTGTCGCAGCAGCTCATCTCCCGCCAGATGGCCGCAGGTATCATTGACAATCTTGAAGCGGTCCAGGTCCAGGTAGCAAAGCGTGTGCTGAGCGGCTCTGGTGGGGGGCTGCTGGGTGACCTCCTGTAGCAGCCGCTCAAACTCATTACGGTTGGTCAGACCCGTTAGCGCGTCGTGGCTGGCCTGCCAGTGGAGCTGACGGGCCAACCGCCGTTGGTGCGTAATATCTCGCAGCACCAGCACGACCCCGTGAATGCCCCCCTGGGCATCGCAAATGGGCGAGGTGGAATAGTCAATAATGCGCTCCTGCTTTTCCCGGTCAATTAGCCGTCCGGTCATCGCCAGCGTCTGGGGCTGTTCCGCCAGGGGCAGCCCCTTTAATGAAGGCGGCTGGGGCTGCCCCGTACTTTCATCTACGCAGGTAAACACCTGATGTAGGCTCAGCCCCCGAGCCTGCTGTTGAGTCCAGCCCGTAAGCTGTTCGGCAATGCGGTTGAGGGACTGAATTTTACCGCTGGCATCGGTGGTGATTACCCCATCTCCAATTGACTGCAGGGTAATTTGGGCCAGTTCCTTTTCCGCTATCAGAGCATACTGGCTTTCTTTCAGCGCATCTACGGCCAACTCATGAATTAGGGCCTGGGCCTGAAACAGCTCATAAATATCGAGTAAACAAATGTTTTGGTTTGGTACCTCCACAGCAATCGGTTCATAGAAAGACTCAGCGTCTCGCTGCAGCGCCTGGCGGGCAGCAAAAACAATTGGCGTGGAAACGGGCAAACACCAGGCTCTGACATCGAGACAGCGACAAATCGTGGCTAGGCTGCGTTGGGCAAACAGCTCAAGGCTAAACGGTCGCCCCATCAGCTCGTAAAACCGCTGCCGAGACAACACCCCAAAAAAAAGCCCAGCCTGGGTCAAGATCAGGCCGGGCAGGAGAGGGTAGTGGTCAAACAGCTCAACCACACACCGGGCTGGCTCTCGAATGTCCAGGGCAACTCGGTGGAGAGTTAGGGCATCGAGGGTGGACTGTAGATGTAAGTTGGGAGGGACAGACTGCTCATAGGAGAGGCCCGCCCCAGATGCTGCAACCGTGGATTTCATAGCTGTCAAAGATGTCCCTGTGGGTGTGCCTGTGTTCGCTCTGTTCAGACTTAACAAATTTACAAGTAGGGATACGTCCGTAATTCCTCGGAAGTTCTTTTCCTCTCATCAACGCTTCATGGCTATCGCTTTACTCTTTGTCCGAGGCTTAAACAACCCTGCTCCAACGGAGGTTGCAGAACAGGGATTGAGCAAGCACTGCTAAAAACCAAAGCCGCTATAATACGTAGAAACTAAGAAGCAACATTGGAAACTTGGTATAAGGATGTTACGGAGGGACGACCCCGTATTTCCAGCACCAATATTTCCAGCATCATGCTGAAGCTTGAAGGGAAGTTTTGTTGGGGTCCACAGATCTGGCCCTAATTAGCAGGCGGGTCCACGGCCTTGCTTGGAGCTTTAGGCTCTCTAGGATTCTCCAAGGGGCTCCGGTAGAGGTTACCTTGGGAGGAGGCTGAGGATCTGCCTGAAAGTGTGTCAAAATGTGAAGCGTGTGGATAACTTCTTCGCCAACCACTGCTAAGGGGCCAGCGTATGTAGCGCTGGGCAACTTTGATGGGGTCCATCTAGGGCACCGGGAAGTCATTCGCCCGGTTCTCGAGGCAGCCCAGGCCCAAAAAGCTGCCATTAGCCAGGGAGCAGGGGTCGACGACGGTATCGACGCCTCGGTTCTAGATTTAGCCTCTCTGGCACTGTTTAGGGGCTATAGCGATCGCAAGTTTTCTATTATCAATAGCGACGGTCCACCCGATGCGCCTCAGCCCAGTTGGGCACCGCCGATTGCGACCGTTCTCACCTTTTATCCCCATCCCCAGGAATACTTTTCGGGCGTTTCTCGCCCCCTGCTCACGCCAATTGATGAAAAGGCCCTACAGCTCAAGGAGATGGGGGTAGACCAGCTAGTTCTGCTGCCCTTTAACCAGGAATTAGCCAGCCTCAGCCCAGAGCAATTTGTTGAGTTAATTTTGGTGCGTCATCTGCAGGCCCGCCACGTCAGCGTGGGCATTGATTTTCGCTTTGGCTGCAGGCGCTCAGGTTCGATAGAGGATCTGCAGAGGTTGGGTCAGCGCTGGGGCTTTGGGGTAACGGTTGTGCCGCTGCTGCAGGACGGCTGCCAGGGTCAAACATCGGAGACCGGGAGCCAACGCATCAGCAGCTCCCGCATTCGCACTGCCCTCGAAACGGCTGAGCTAGCAACGGCAGAGCAGCTGCTGGGAAGGCCCTACGGTCTGACCGGACGGGTAGTGCAGGGGCAGCAGTTGGGCCGAACAATTGGCTTTCCGACCGCTAATTTGAAAGTGCCTGCAGAAAAGTTTCTGCCCTGCAACGGTGTTTATAGCGTACGGGTGCTTGGCGTTAAAGACGACCCTCGCCCTTTTATTGCCGGCGTGATGAATATTGGCAGCCGCCCCACTGTCGATGGCACGACCCAAACCATTGAAGTCCACCTGCTGCAGTGGTCAGGCGATCTCTACGGTCAAACCCTGCGGGTGGTCCTAGATCGCTACCTGCGCCCCGAACAGCGCTTTGAGTCCCTCGATGGCCTTAAGCGCCAGATTCAGGCTGACTGTGAGACGGCCCTGGCCTTGAGCTAGGGGCCAGAATTGAGAGCTTAGTCTGGGCTAAGCGCCCAGGGCAAGGTGGGCAAATCAGCCTGAAGCAGGGCATGATAAGCCTAAAGGCACCTCAGCAGTAAATTTCATGCCCGCACCTTTAATCCAGGCATCTTCTAGCGCCATGCGCGATCGCATCGACACGCTCTACCAGAACCTCAATAAAACCGTTGTTGGCAAGTCAGACGCCATTCGGCTGGTTCTCGTAGCCCTGTTTTCAGGCGGCCATGCCCTGCTGGAAGATGTCCCTGGCGTGGGTAAGACCCTGCTGGCCAAGTCGCTCTCCCGCTGCCTAGACGGCTCCTTTCAGCGCATCCAGTCCACCCCAGACCTGATGCCCACCGACGTCACTGGCACCAACATCTGGAACCCCAGCACGGCTGAGTTTCAGTTTATGCCAGGGCCCGTGTTTACCAATGTGCTGCTGGCCGATGAGATCAACCGGGCTACGCCCCGTACCCAGTCGGCCCTGCTGGAGGTGATGGAGGAGCACCAGGTCACAATCGACGGCATGTCTCGCCCCGTCCCAGACCCCTTCTTTGTGATCGCCACCCAAAACCCAGTGGAGTATCAGGGCACCTTTCCTTTGCCCGAAGCTCAAATGGACCGCTTTGCACTGTCCTTTAGCCTGGGCTACCCCTCAGCCGATGAGGAACTGCGAATGCTGCAGCAGATGGAGGCAGGCATTAACCCGGCTTCGCTGCAGCCCTGCATTTCCCTGGAAGAGGTAAAGCTGCTGCGTCAGCAGTGCGCCAAAGTGCGGGTAGAAGAGTCGCTACAGCGCTACATTTTGGACCTGACTCGCTTTACCCGCAACCACGAAGCCATCACGCTCGGTGTTAGCCCCAGGGGCACGGCTGCTTTCTACCGAGCGGTGCAGGCGCTGGCCTTTATCGAGGGCCGCGAATACGCCATTCCCGATGATGCTAAGCACTTGGCTCCTTACGTTTTGGCCCACCGGCTAATTCCGGCAGGCAACCATCGGGCGATCACGCTGATTGAGCAGGTGCTTAACGCAGTGCCGATTCCCTAAGGCAGCAGGAGCGCAGACTTTTCGCCTCTGCTAGATCCTGGAGAGCCTCAGCACTCCTCAATCAGCAGGTGTTGGAGGGGTGATAACATCCATTTACGGATGCCTGCGATAAATTCAGGGGCGATGACTGCTTCGTTTATCGTTTAAACCGAGCAGACTGGTTTATGAAAGTGAGATCTCATCGCCGTAGCGGCAGTTTTGGGTTTTTTGTAGGCTGGTTCAAGTAACACTTGCCTCAACATTTTTAGAAGATTTTCAGTGCTATTTTAATCAATCCAGTAGTACCGTGCTAGCGTAACGCATCAGTCGTGATAAGTACGTGGCCTAAATTAAACGTCGCTGTCATTGCGTAGCTTGCTTTCCGCAGGGTGCGAAGCGCGGCAATCTCCTTGTGGTAGTCGCTTTGCAGGGATTGCTATAACCCTTCGGGCATGGCTTCGCTTTTCTTAAATGCCCCTTGGGCTATGCGCCTTGCTCGCAATGACTATCTAGGGCCCATTTACTTACTGTCTTACGTGTGAAAAAGACGGGAAACAAAGCATTTAACAATGACCAAGCGAAAGCCTATTGCCGGGATGGCTGAGATGAGGAATGCAGCAGACAAAATTGTGCCTACTACACCTCTTATATCGGGTCATCACGCAGGAGTGATACGCATAACGGCAACTTTCACCCTGATAGCAATGTTGATGTAGTGGTGCAGAAAAAATGGCTGAGAATCAAATAGACCTTAGAAGAAAGAGATACTTCAAGCTCAGCTCACAAATTGCTCAGTTGGAGAATGCACAGCTGCATTCTCTGTTTGGCGATAGCGAGCCAAATTTGAGCTGGGGGCTAACTCACACCATAGTTCTTGGGCAATCCAAGGTCTTCGTAAAACGTGTTCCGGTCACGAACCTTGAATATGACAATTTGTTCTCCACCAAGAACCTTTATAACCTACCGACCTACTTTAATTACGGCCTCGGCTCTGCTGGGTTAGGGGTGGCTGGGTTGGGGGTTTTCCGTGAACTCGTGACTCATATCAAGACCACTAACTGGGTGTTGGAAGGGGCGATTTCTACTTTCCCGCTAATGTACCATTACCGGATTATTCCTTTTTCTGGGCAGCATACGGAGGTGGATAGAGACCGTCTAAAAGGCTTTGTGGAGTATTGGGGCAATAGTGTAAATGTCGGCAATTATATGTTGAACAGAGCAAATGCTAGTCATGAGCTGATTTTGTTCTTAGAATACATTCCGCATGTTCTGGAAACATGGCTGCGGCAAAATCCCAATAAGCTTCAGAAGTCCTTGGATGATTTGCGCGCGACGATAGCCTTTTTGAGGACGAAGGGAATCATTCACTTTGACGCCCATTTTCGCAACGTTCTTACCGATGGCGAGCAGATATATTTAACTGACTTTGGGCTAGCGCTGGATAAAAGTTTTACGTTGACGAAGGAAGAAGAGGCTTTCTTTGAGCAGAACACGCTGTATGACTATGGAGAAGTTCTGCGAAATCTTGCCCACCTGATTCGAGCGTCGTATGATTCATGCTCGGAAAACGACAAAAGCAGGATGATGGCAGCCTATGGCATCACAGAAAGCTTGCCGCCTTATAATCTGGGGGCTCTGCTACTCGATAAGATCGAGCAGATACAGGCTGATGGAATTCTGCAGTTAGATGAGTTTTATGTTGCCAGCGTTGTTAAATACCGCAGCATCATTGCGCTGATGCGAGATTTCTATTTTGATATATGGGGAAATAACAGGAAGGACACGAAACTTCCCCACACAGAACTAAGGCGACTACTTGAAGAGACAGGGTTTCTTTCGGGTGTTGAATCTCAAGACGGATAGCTATCGCTTCTCAATGGGGTTGGCTGCATTTCTCGGCTCTGCATTTTGGATTGGGCTGATTGGTGCTGGGCTGTGGCCTGGAGCGTCCTATGGCTTTCTCAATGATCCGGTGTTGGGAGGTGTTCGGGCACCTGAGTTTGGCGGTATCTCGATTTATCCAAATGTTGTGGCTGCTGCGCTCACTATTGCGATCGCAAGTGCCGGTTATGGGTTGACTGGGCAAGCCAAGCCGGTTGAGCGCTCTCGGTAAAAATTTAAGGCAATGCAGCGTTAAGTAGCGGCATAGCTGAATACGCTGCTGGTCAATGCGATCGCACCCACCGGCTCCTCCCCATTAAATTGCAAAACGTGAGGAATTCTCGTATTCTCTAGAGTATGAGAATTCCTCGCGTCTTAGGACGAGGTGTCTATGCCGCCACCCCAGCCTACCGAGCCGCTTCGCCGGGTGCCCCAGCAGGCCCGTAGCCGTCAGCGGTTTAACCAAATTTTGGAGGCTGCCGCTCAAGTCTTTGAAGAAGTCGGCTACGAAGCGGCGTCAACCGAGCTGATCGCGGCGCGGGCTCAGACCTCCATTGGGTCGCTCTACCGCTTTTTCCCAGACAAGTTCAGCATTTTGCTGGCGCTGGCAGAGCACTTTGCTGAGCAGATGCGGGAGCTATTTGCCGCCAACTGCAACGCCTCTGCGGCCCATGAACCGCTGGCCCAGGTGCTCAGCAGGACGGTGGATGCCTTCGATACTCTCTACACAACCCAGCCGGGCTGCCGCACAGTCATGCTGCAGTCGCGGGTCACACCAGAGCTACAGGCGGTCAACACGCGAGTTGATCGGGAGATCGTGGTGCAGCTAGAGGTGTTTTTGGCGTTGCGGCAGCCGCAGATGGCTGCTGAACGACGACAGGTAGCTGCCTTTGTCAGCGTTGAGGTGGCAGGGGCTTTGCAGCTTCTATCGCTGGCCCAGGACGAGCAGCTACACCAGCAGATTGTGGCGGAAACGAAGCAGGTTTTGATTGGCTATTTGGGGCCGCTTTTTCCGGACCCGCCTTAAAGGCTAGGTGGGGGTGTTGGGTGTCGCTACGCTTGACGCCACCTACGGGTTTGGGGGTGATTTTACTAGCAGGATGGTTTGAGGTAAGCAGGATGTCGAAGCAGATTGCGATTGTTGGGGCAGGTCCAGGCGGGTTGGCTACCGCAATGCGGCTGGCGAGTCAGGGATATCGGGTACAAATTTTTGAGGCGGCGGATCGGGTTGGGGGGCGAATGCGGGGCTTTGAAGCGGGGCCCTATGCCTTTGACACAGGACCGACGATTTTGCAGGTGCCGAGGGTGTATGACGAGCTGTTTGCCGAGTCGGGGCTAAACCGGGCTGACTACATCACCTTTAAGCGGCTAGAGCCGATGACGCGAATTCGCTTTTGGGACGACAGCCAGCTAGATCTGACCTCGGACCTGGAGGCGTTTAAGTCGCAGCTAGCCGCCTGGCGTGCCGACCTGCCCGCCGCCTTTGACCGCTGGTATGCCGAGCATGTTCGCAAGTATGAAATGGGGTACGGCCCTTACTTGGGAACGCCGGTTCGCTCTATTTTGGGCTACTTGCGCCCGGCTGAGATTGCGGCGGCGCTGCCGTTTCGTCCGTGGGAAACGCTGTATCAGCATTTCTGGCGGTTCTTTCAAGACGAGCGGCTGGCTTACGGGCTGAGCTATTCCTCCAAGTATTTGGGCATGCACCCAACCGTGGCTGCCAGTGTGTTTAGCCTGATCCCGTTTCTAGAATTTTCAGAGGGCATCTGGCATCCCGTAGGCGGGTTTCGGGCGCTGGCTCAGGCAATGGGTCGGGCGGCCCAGGATCTGGGGGTGCAGATTCACCTCAACTGCCCGGTGCGGCAGGTCTGGATTGAGCAGGGGCAGGTGCGAGGGGTTGAGTTGGAAAATGGCGATTGCAGATCTGCCGACGCGGTGGTGGTAAACGCTGACTTTGGCTATGCCATGCAGCATCTGCTGCCAGACTCGGTGCGGGGGCGCTATAGCGATCGCAAGCTCAATCAGATGAAATTTTCCTGCTCCACCTTCATGCTGTACCTGGGCATCGACCGCCGCTACGAGGAACTGCCGCACCACCAGATTTATTTATCTGATCAGGTTCGCAAACGCGATCGCCCCTGGGTTGACGATTCTGCTCTGGACGAAGACAACCCGCCCTTTTACGTCTGCAACCCCACCCTCATCGACCCTGAAAATGCGCCGTCAGGGCACAGCACTTTGTTTGTGCTGGTGCCCATTCCCAACACAGCGCACGGGGTAGACTGGGCCGCCAAGCAAAAAACCTATCGCAACTTCATTTTGCAGCGGCTGCCCCTGCTGGGCTACGACAACGTAGAGTCGCACATTGTTACTGAGCGCTGCTACACCGCCGAGAGCTGGCGCGACGACTACCGCGTTCACCTGGGGGCTGTCTTTAACTTGGCCCACGGCTGGAGCCAGCTCGGCCCCCTACGGCCTCCCATTCGCTCAGACACGGTAGGCGGTCTGTACTGGATCGGTGGGGCGGTGCATCCGGGCAGCGGGCTGCTGACCATTCTCGAAGCGGCCCGAAGCGCTCAAAGGTTCATTGCAAAAGACTTACCGGTTCACCCCCAGCCTGCATAACAGGCTGATGCCGCCTACAATAAGAACGGCTCTTTTCATTTTGAGCGCTAGAAAAAATTACTCCCCTATGTCAGTCTGCAGACAGACGACCGTTGAATCAACGCCTAAGGTAGGGAAAGAGGGGAGGAGAGTGCGAACAGGTTTCACTGCTGACCCTTTTCACCAACTGATTGCGACCCTGAGAACGACTGCCCGCGTATGGAGTTTCTGATCCTGGCAATAGATGATTGTGAGGACCATTGCTTACTGATGACCTCTTTTTTAGAGAGTCTAGGCTACCAATGCATCAGTGCCTTAGATGGTAAGACAGCTCTAAAGCTGGCTCAACTTCATCAACCGGCTCTCATTTTGCTAGATATTTGTATGCCTGGCATGGACGGAGCCGAGGTGCTGCGCCGTCTTAGGCAAGATTCACAGACGGCAGCTATTCCCGTTGTTGCCGTGACGGCAATGGTAGTGAAAAAGATCGAACAATTCTTGGCAGCAGGGTACGATGACTACCTGGCCAAGCCCTTTACGCTTGAATCCATGGAGCACGTTGTCCAGCGTCATCTTGTCGTTTCACCGGCAACTTAGGCCTTTGGTTTTGTCTTACGCTAGCGTTTCCCACGCTTCTAAGATGCGAGTTTTTGATCTTCCCTACTCTCCTGGTTAAGGGAGATTACAGAAAAAGCTGTGCTTTGAAAGGTCAATTGGGGAAAAGGGCTACTCGTGGGCGAAGTTAAAGAGTTACCCAATATTTAGCATCTAAGCGTTTAACTAAAAGACCAGTCAAGCACAGCGTATGGATCAGCGTAATCGAGAAGAAGAACTAGGCCAGGAAAATAGCTGGAGAGCGGCAGTAGCTCCACTCAAAGTAGAAAGTGACGATTTACTGGCTTACTCTAATTCCTTAAGAGAGGCTTCAAAAGCCCTCCTTGAACGGGCTAAAGAAGTGAGAAAACGATCTAAATTAGTGAGAGAACGATCGGAGTCGCCAGAAATTCCTTCCTCCGAGACTTGACGCAATTTAAGGCTTTAGAAAATTAGTGCTATAGCCCCTCGCCACACACCTGTCTTTGCTTTATAGGCGAAGTTAACTCAAGGCTTGCTCTGAATGCAGATGGATCAGAGCAAGCCATTATGTAGAATGGCGGTATAGGCACTACTGACTAGGCTTTGCGATCGCTCAAGCCTAAAAATTTTTAGGCGGTAACAGGAGAAGGCTAAAGCAGGGTGTTAGGTCAAGTTTCTACACACCTAAGCCGAACGGGTACTGCTATTCATGCTCCAACAACCTGACCCAGGTACTAAGAACCAGCTTTTGGCAGCCTTACCCCAAGAGGAGTATGAACGACTGCTGCCCAAGATGGAAAAAGTTGACTTAGAATTCCACCAGACTCTGCTTAAGCCAGATCATCGAATTGAGAATGTTTACTTCCCTTTAAACAGCGTCGTCTCGCTGCTCAACCTCATGGAAAACGGCGAAACTGCCGAAGTGGGAATCGTGGGCTACGAAGGTATTGTGGGTCTTCCCATCTTTTTAGATGCCGATAGCACAACCAATCTTGCGATTGCCCAAATTCCAGGCAAAGCCATGAAGATGACGGCACAAGACTTTAAGGAGGAAGCAAACCGTCCGGGAAAACTGCAAAGTCTGCTTAAGCGCTATACCCAGGCCCTGATCATGCAGGTTTCACAATCAGCTGCCTGCAATCGCTTTCACTCAGTAGAAGAGCGCTTTTGTCGCTGGATCTTGATGAACCACGACCGGGCTCAAAAAGATGACTTTGTGATGACTCAGGAATTCGCCTCTGAAATGCTGGGGGTACGTCGGCCTACGGTTTCAATTGCGGCTAGCATGCTGCAAAAGGCAGGGCTAATTCGCTACAGACGCGGCAACATGACAATTCTAGATCGAAAGGGGTTGGAGGAGGGCTGCTGCGAATGTTATCAGAGTGTCAAGAAGGACTTTGATCAGCTGCTGGGTGACAGGTTTAAAACTAGGCCAGAACCATCTTAAGCAGGGCCTAAGTAGGGCAAGCTAAGTACCCAGAAGACAGCCTTGAAAAACGCCTTACTCCAAACCTAACTTAGGGCCGTCATGACAGCCTGCTGAGCCACCGTTTGGTAAAGCGTCTTGAGGTAGGCCGTGACAAACTGGGCGTCTTCTGCCGGTAGCGGAATCGTGTCGAGAACGTCTAGCACCGTGGTTTCCGAGGGCGCAATCACGACCAGGGAAGGATCGAGCGGAGCGTCGTAGGTCCAGTAACGGTCAATGTCAGGGGCAGGATGCGTGAGGGTGGAGGAGTGGGAGGGGCTGGGGAAGGCGAGGGCGCTTTCATCTGGGGCGGCAACGGTCGGGGCTGATTCGGTGGCATTGAGCCGCTTTTGCCGCAGGGCCTCCAAAATTTGGCCTCGGGTGCGGCCCCGCAGCTGAAACAGCACAAAGGGATCTTCGCGGAAAAAGTCGCCCAGCTGGTAATACACTGCCGCGATGTGCTTGCAGGGGTTTTTGGGGTCGGGGCAGCTGCACTTGGAGTGAACGTCGGAGAGGGTAAAGGGAAACAGGTTGAGGCCGCTGCCGGTAAAGACGGCTTCAATATCCGAGGGCATTTCTCCGGCCAGCAGCTGGGCCGAGTAGATCGCTTTTTCGGCCAGAGAATCGATGACGTAACTCCAGTCTTCATCGGAAAAGGCATCGATCCAGATCGAGAGCTTGTAGGGCTCGGGGGCAGTACCCTGTACCAGCGCCACGACCTTGGTGCCCTTAAATTCCAGGCTCAAGATATTGCCTTCACGGGCGTAAATGCGGCCCCGCTCCAGGCGCTTTTTAAAGCGGTAGGTGTTGAGCAGCTCTACCCACTGCTGCACCCACCAGGCTTCTTCCTGCAGGTTGTAGTCTGAGGGGGTTGGCGTTGGGGAAAAGCTGGTCATAGCGCGGGTGGAATAGGGGGCAGGGCAGGGGGCATTTGGCTCATGCGCTCTAGATCGAGCACGGCAGCAAGCTGGTCGGGGGGCATCAGGTTCTTTTCTAGCACTAGCTGTCGCAGGGACTTGCCGGTTTCTAGCGACTCTTTTGCGATCGCAGCCGCATTCAAATATCCAATATGCGTATTGAGCGCCGTGACTAGAGAGAGGCTGCCCTCAGCGTAGTCGCGGCAGCGATCGCGGTTGGCCTCAATGCCTTTGAGGCAGCGATGGGTGAGGGCGGCCAGGGTGTTGCCCAGGATCTCGATGCTCTGAATCAGGTTGTAGGCAATCAGCGGCATCATCACATTAAGCTCTAGCTGACCGGCCTGGGCGGCCAGTGCGATCGCACTGTCGTAGCCCATCACCTGAAAGCAGACCATTGAAGTCATCTCGGCCATCACCGGGTTGTACTTGCCAGGCATGATCGAGGAGCCCGGCTGCACTGGGGGCAGCTGAATTTCTTTGAAGCCGGTCTTGGGGCCAGAGTCGAGCAGGCGCAGGTCGTGGGAGAGCTTAACGCAGTCTTGGGCCAGGTTACGCAGAGCGCCCGAAACAGCGACAAAGGGTGCCATGCTCTGCATCGCCGCCATCAGGTGAGGCGCGGGTCGCAGCGGCTGATCAATTAGCTCGGCCAGCAGAGCCACCACCCGAAAGCGGTAGTCGGGGTGCGTGTTGAGCCCGGTTCCGGCAGCGCTGCCGCCAATGCCCAGCAGGGTCAGATCGCCGGAGGCCGTCTCAATCCGGATCATGTGCTCGCTGAGGATTTGCGCCCAGGCCCGAAAGTTTTCGCCCAGGCGCACGGGCACGGCATCCTGCAGGTGGGTGCGGCCCGAGCGCACCACATCATGGAACTCTTCGGCCTTGCTGTCGAGGGTTGCGATCGCATCTGACAGCGCCGGAAATAGGTTACGCTCCAGCGCCAGCAGCCCCCCCACCCGAATTGCCGTGGGAATCACATCGTTGGTGGACTGGCCATAGTTGACGTGGTCGTTGGGGTTGACGCGCTGATAGCTGCCCTTTTCTTCACCCAGCAGCTCCAGCGCCCGGTTAGCCAGCACCTCGTTGACGTTCATGTGGTGTGAGGTGCCTGCCCCGGCCTGGTAGACATCGACCACAAACTGGTCGCGCAGCTGGCCCAGCAGCACCTCGTCCGCCGCTTTGACAATGGCCTGGCTGATATCGGGGGCGATGCAGCCCAGTTCGCCATTTGCGATCGCGGCAGCCTTCTTGATCAGCACGCAGGCATCCACGTAGGTCGGCAGCGGCGTTAGCCCACTGATGGGAAAATTTTCAACAGCGCGCAGGGTTTGAATGCCGTAGTAGGCCGTCGCTGGGATCTGCCGCTCCCCCATCGAGTCTTTTTCAATTCGATATGCCGCTGAGTTGGCCACCATAACCGAAATAAAATGCATTCAAAATGACTCATCCTCTCTAGAGTAAGGGATAATATTGGCATCTAAGCAATCAGCGGGAAGCATACGCGAGATTGAAACTTGCTCTCAGCAGGTTTAAAACAGGAGTTCTCAGCACTTTTCATTTCAACCCCAACCACCATGCTTCCTGTGGCCCAATACCCGAATGAGCAGCCGCCCGATGCTGTGACCTGGTACGGCCAGGCCAATGCTCTGTTCGACGCAGGCCGATTTGAAGCTGCCGTCGATAAATTTAACCGGGCTTTAGAAACCGATCCGGGCCACTGCGATGCCTGGATTTATCGGGGATATGCCCTCTTTGAGCTAAAAGCCTTTGAAGCTGCTTTAGAGAGTTTTCAACGGGCCATTGCACTGCAGCCTAAAAACCCCTTAGCCTGGCACGGACGCGGCATTGCCCAAGCGGGGATGGAGTCGTTTGAGATAGCTCTCCAGAGCTTTAACCGGGCGATCTCCCTGCAGCCTGAAAATGCCAAAGTCTGGTACAACCGCAGCCATACACTGCTCCGCCTCAATCGTTTTGAAGAAACCGTAGACAGCTTTAACCGGCTCATCGATCTAGAGCCGAATAACTACCGCGCCTGGTACAACCGAGCCGTTGCCCTGGCCAATCTACGCCGCTACCGAGAAGCCCTCAGCAGCCTAGATACCGCCCTAGCCGTTAAGCGAGACTGCTACTACGCCTGGACCTACCGGGGGCTCATACTCAACAAGCTTGAGCGTTTTGAGGAAGCACTGGCCTCCTTTGATTGCTCCCTCAAGTTTCAAGAGGTCAACCCCAGCGCCTGGTATGGCAGAGCCACCGCCTTTGCCCTGCAGAGCGATGCCGCGCAGGCTGCCGAAAACCTGCAAAAAGCGATCGCACTGAATCCCAATGAATACCGCTGGATGGCCCGCAGCGACCTCAATTTTCAGAGCGTGATCAATACTGAGCCGGTGCGGGCTGTCCTAGCGCTTTGACAGCTACTTGCGCCACTGGTTAGCCCGAATGTTCTGGGCGGCCAGCTCGGCCGTTTCTGCAATGCGCTTAGCCCGAGTCTCGGACTTTTTAGCGGTAGAAATCCACTCCAAAATGCCGCGTTTGGCAGACCGGGGAAAGGCCTCAAAATTCTCCGCTGAGCCGGGGTGGAGGTCAAAGGCAGCGGCCAAGTCGTCAGGGAGCTCCAGGGCCTCAACGGCATCTAGAGCCGTCCAAGAACCGTCCTGCTTGGCCGCCTCGACTTTGGCAAGTCCGGCGGCGGCCATGTGTCCGGCTGCCGTCAGCCGCTCAATTCGCTCCTTATTTGGTTTAGACCAGCCCGTACCCGCCTTGCGGGGAGCAAACCAGAGCAGGGAGCGTTCTTCGTCAAGCTTGTTGGGTTTACTGTCAATCCAGCCAAAGCAGAGCGCTTCTTCTACCGCATCCCCGTACTCAAAGCGGGGTTTGCCCGTGCCTTTTTTGTAGCTGATTAGCCAAACCCCTGCCTGACGCGTATGGTTAACCTCCAGCCAGGCTCGCCATTCAGCTCGCGTCAGCGGATGCGTCGAGTTAGCAGGAGGCTCAGCCATAACAGGGGCGACAGATCTAACTACAGGAGCTAGTGTCACTATAAAGATTGCTTCGAAAGCTCGCAATGACACTGCTCTGTCATTGCGATCGCAGCCATGCCTACAAGGAGCATAGCAACCTTGCAGAACATAGCTGCGCAGCCCAGGGCTATTTGGCCTCGATTACGGCCAGATTAACTAGTTGCTAAAGGCATCTTTGATGTTGTCAATGGTGTCTTCAACGAAATTCCGGCTGTTGTCAACGGCTTTCTCAGTCCGGCTAGCGTCTTCCTCAGCACGCTCGTGAATGCGAGCAGCATCGCGACGGGCTCTGCGCTCAATAAAGTTGCTGTCGTCGCCCGTGGCATCATCAACTTTGCTAGCGTTGTCTCGGGCTGCTTTCTCAACGGTTTCCTTGGTATCTTGGATAAAATTCTTGGCGCGGCCAGTATCTTTGCCAACTTTGCTCTGAGCTTCGACGCCTGGGTTTGCTGCAATCAGGGTATTGGCAGGCGCTGCTACTGCCGAGAGGTTGGCCACAAACGCACCCTGCCACAGCAGGGCAACAGCCAAAAAGCCCATCACCGCTTTAGCCATCCAGCGGCCTGCAGTAGAAAGCTGTTTAGTAAAAGAGTTTAGTTTCACAGGATACAATCTCCATGTAATTAGCACTCTATTTCTACTGCATCGGGCTCAGCGGTTGAATCACTCCCAGGGCGGGAGTCTCCTCTGCCATAAGATAGTAAAGTTCAACTGCGGTTACTCCCTAAGGGCAGAATCAGCAGCGATTGGATTGAGGCTATTAGATCAGTACTTCCCAAAGTCGGGGTTGGGTGTTTGATGACCGGATCAAATTCAAAGTTTCTCAGCAGGGACCCGGGAAGTGGGGTGGTCTGGGCTGATCGTCTACTGCGCTATGGGGTCGCCGCCCTATCCGTTGCTTTAGGATTGGGGACTAACCTGATACTTAGCCCCTATCTTAGTCAAACCCCAACTCCGCCCTTTTTCGCTGCTGTCATGGTAAGTGCCTGGTATGGAGGTCTGGGGCCAGGATTAGCCGCAATTGTACTGTCTACGCTGGCAATTAATTTCTTTTTTATTGAGCCTATCTACTCGCTCAATATCCCTGATTTGGGGACCTTGCTGCAGCTAGGCGTTTTCGTGATGGCAGCCATTCTCATCAACTCATTGAATGCAGCCCAGCGAGCCGCACAGCAAAAAGCCGAAGCCAACTTGCGAGCCCTGCGTCAGAGTGAAGCTCGCTTTGGTCGCTTGGCAGAGTCTAACCTCATTGGCATGATTGCAGCCGACTTAAACGGCTCTATTTTGGAAGCCAATGACGCTTTTCTGCAGATGGTTGGCTATACCAAGGAAGACCTCCGGTCGGGGCGAATGCGGTGGCGTGAAATGACGCCGACGGGGTTTCTCGAAGTGAGCGAAAACGCTATACAAGAGCTTAGAACCACCGGAGTTTGTACGCCCTTCGAGCAAACGTACATTCGCAAGGAAGGGTCTCAGATATCGGTTCTGCAGGGCGCTGTCTTGGCCCAGGAGACAACGTTTACAGCGTTTGTTCTAGACTTGAGCGAGCGCAAGCGTAGCGAGACTGTGCAGCAGGAAGCTGCTCGTCGAGAGCGGTTGCTGCATGTTGAAGTTCAGGCCGCCAAGGAGCAGCTAGAAACCGTCTTGGGAAGCATCAACGACCAATTTTTGGTGCTGGATCAGGAGTGGCGCTACACCTACGTCAATGACCGGGTTGTGGAAGTTGTCGGTATCCCTAGGGAGCACCTGCTAGGCCGCTGTATGTGGGAGGTCTTTCCAGACACGGTCGGCAGCGAGTTTTACGCTGCAGCGCACCGAGCGGTAGCAGAGCAAAGCATTATTCACCTCGACTTTCTATACCTGCCCTGGCAGCGCTGGTTTGAGAACCGTATCTACCCTTCCGAAACAGGCGTCTCTGTTTTGGTTACCGAAATTACGGAGCGCAAGCAGGTAGAAGCTGCCCTTCGTCAGAGTGAAGCTAGATTTCAGGTGCTTGTCAGCAATATGCCTGGCATGATCTACCGCTATGCACCCTGCCTGGATGGTTCGAAAGCTTTTACCTACATCAGTTCAGGGTCTCGCGAGCTGGTTGAACTGGAGCCTGAAGCAATCCTTCAAGATGCAAATTCTCTGTTGCGGCTAATTCATCCCGATGATCTGCCTTTGTTTGAGAATTCAATTGCTGAAGCTGTTGAAAACTCGCTTCCCTGGCAGTGGGAAGGGCGATTCACCACCCCATCAGGACAGTTGAAGTGGATTCAGGGCCGCTCTCGTCCGCAGCAAAGCGAATACGGGGAGACCTGGGATGGCCTGTTTCTTGACATTACCGATCGCAAACAGGCCGAGGAGGCGCTGCGTCAGAGCGAGATAACCCTCAGTGCCTTTCTTGCCTGCTCGCCCATTGGCATTGCCTTTTTTGATCAGGACTTGCGCTACGTACACGCGAACGAAGCGTTGGCTAGCAGCAACGGACTGCCCCTGAGCGAGCATTTTGGGCGCACGCTCTGGGAGGTTTTGCCAGACTGGGCCCCTTCATTAGTCCCAATTCTGCAGCAGGTGATGCAGACCAAAGAGGCCTTGCTGAATCAGGAAATCGTCGGGTCTACGTATCCTGCTGACGTGGTGCGGCACAGCCTGGTGAACTACTTTCCCGTTTGTCTCCCTGACGGGCAGGTGCTCGGTCTAGGTGTGACCTCAATGGACATCACTGAGCGCAGGCGCATGGAGGAGGCGCTGCGCCAGGGCGAAGAGCGCTTCCGTGACCTGGCCGATAACATTGCTCAGCTAGCCTGGATGGCCGATGAAACAGGCGAAATTTCTTGGTACAACCAACGCTGGTTTGACTACACCGGCACAACTTTTGAGGAAGTGGCGGGTTGGGGTTGGCAGCAGGTGCATCACCCCGACTTTGTGGAGTCGGTAACGGCCAAGTTTCGCCGCTGTGTAGAAGCTGGCAGCACCTGGGAAGATACCTTTCCCCTGCGCGGTAGGGACGGAGAGTACCGCTGGTTTCTCTCGCGGGCTATTCCCATTCGTAACGAACAGGGCCAGGTGGTGCGCTGGTTTGGCACCAACACCGACGTCACCGACCGCCTGCAGGCCGAACAAGAGCGAGAGCAGCTGCTCAAGCGAGAGCAGTCGGCCCGAGCTGAGGCCGAAGCCGCTAACCGAATCAAGGACGAGTTTTTAGCGGTGCTCTCCCATGAACTCAGGTCGCCCCTCAATCCCATTCTGGGCTGGTCGAGGATGCTGCAGACCAGCCGCCTGGACACGGAGCGGGCTAAGCAAGCCCTAGCCACGATTGAACGCAATGCTAGGCTGCAGGCCGAACTAATTGAGGACTTGCTCGATGTGTCTCGCATCTTGCGAGGCAAGCTCAGCCTCAGCGTTAGCCCAGTTAACCTAGCAACGATTATCAGAGCGGCTTTGGAAACCGTGCGGCTTGCTGCAGAGGCCAAGGCGATTGACGTGAGGAGTGAGGAGATAAGGGAGCGGCCTGAGGAGATAGGCGAGCAGACTCAGCAGATATTGCCTTCTCCTGCTTTTATAGTGCTGGGTGATCCGACTCGACTGCAGCAGGTGGTCTGGAACTTGCTCTCCAATGCCGTTAAATTTACCCCTCGGGGGGGGCGGGTTGAGGTGAAGCTGGAGAGTGGGGGGAACAGTGCCGAAGGCCAAGAGCAGGAGGCAGGATTAACGGATTCAGCTCCGAACTCTGACCGTCAAATACCCCCTAGCCCCTACCCCTCAAACTCTCAGAGCTATGCCCAAATTACAGTTAGCGACACGGGCAAGGGCATTGCTGCCGATTTTTTGCCCCATGTGTTTGACTATTTCCGACAGGCCGACAGTGCAACCACCCGGCGGTTTGGCGGTCTGGGGCTAGGGCTGGCGATTGTGCGACATTTGGTGGAGCTGCACGGTGGCAGCATTCAGGCGGACAGCCCTGGCGAAGGGCTGGGGGCTACCTTTACAGTGAAGCTGCCGCTCATGCCCCCGCAGTCTATCCTTGATCGGTCGTCGCCTTTGGCAGATACCTCGCTTGATCTACAGGGCGTGCGCGCTTTAGTGGTCGATGATGACACCGACACGCGGGATTTTGTGGCTTTTTTACTGGAGCAGGCTGGCGCAGAGGTGACTACCGCTACCAACGCAGCGGCTGCCCTTGCAGCGTTAGCCCAGGCTCAACCCGACATCCTGCTGAGCGACATTGGCATGCCCGAAACCGATGGCTACATGCTCCTGCGTCAGGTTAGAGCTTTGCCTGCTGAGTCGGGGGGAGCGGTGCCTGCGATCGCACTGACAGCCTACGCCGGAGAGTCTAACCAGCAGCAGGCGCTACAGGCCGGGTTTCAACGGCACATGGCAAAACCGCTGGAGCCCCAGGCCCTGATAAGCGCGGTTGCAGAACTGGTGGACAGGAGCCGAGGTTGAATCTCAGCAGCTTGGGCTCTCAGCGGTTGGAGGG
>JACVRP010000132.1 GCA_014534385.1 Cyanobacteria bacterium Co-bin13 | reverse complement strand
CACCAGTACTACGAGACGATTTGCGGCGGGTCGGGGGCTGGCCCTGATTTTGATGGCACGGATGCCGTGCATACCCACATGACCAATTCCCGCCTGACTGACCCGGAGGTGCTGGAGTGGCGGTTTCCGGTGCTGCTGCGGGAGTTTTCAATTCGGCGGGGCAGCGGTGGGCGGGGGCGCTACCGGGGCGGCAACGGCATTGTGCGGCGGCTGGAGTTTCGTGAACCGATGACGGCGGCAATTCTCTCTAGCCATCGGCTGGTGCCGCCTTTTGGTCTGGCCGGGGGCGAACCGGGCCATGTGGGGGAGAATACGGTAGAACGAGCTGATGGCGCGATCGCAATCCTGGGCAGTCAGGCAACAGTGGAGGTGGAGGTGGGGGATGTGGTTGCGATCGCAACCCCCGGCGGCGGCGGCTATGGCTCCTGCCAGCAGGACTAACTCCAATGCCCGGCAAGTGTTACAGTACGAGCGACGCCATCCCCATTGGTGGCTTTTAACCAGGCACCTTGAGACCCGTATGACCCCCGAGCAACGATTTGAAATGATTGAGCAGCGGCTTGCGAGCGCGACCGCGATTTTAGAAGCAGCCTCGGCTCAGCAGGCGGCCCTGATTGAGCAGCACATGCAGGTGGTCAGCCTGCTCAAAGCCACGGCGGCCCAGCAGACGGCGCTTGTAGAGCAGATCAATCAGCTAGCGGCTCAGGTCAATACCTACACGGCAGCGGCACAGTCAAGTCAGGCATAGCGAGTGAGGCTGTAGGGTACAGGCTCTCGCTAGGGTCAACCCCTGATCTGTGTGCAATGCCCAACCTTCGACGGGACCCAGAACGACGTAGTACCAAAGGGATGCGAATACCCTGGGAGTTGCCGGTTTTGACGATGCGGGTGCGGGTTGTAGGGGTGGAGGCAACCATGATCGGCAAATGTAGCTACAGCGTAATTACGTGATAGCCTGAGCCGCCTTTAAGCGGTCTGCGATCGCACTCAAAATGCGATCGCTGAGGTTCCAGCGAGACATGTCGTCCTGCGACAGCCATTTGCCGGATTCCCCGCTGCGCTGATCTAAAATCACCTGCTGTAGCTGCTGCAGCTGTTCGGGCTGCATGTTGGGCAGCATCCGCTCTGCTGCTTTGAGGGCTGAAAACTGCTCATAGGCTGAATGGGATTGGGCAATCGCTTCAATGACCACGTTGAAGCATTCTGGGAAGGGGCAGCGGTGCAGCATCTGTATGGCCACAATGCGATCGCCGTCAGTGCCCTGCCCAAACAGCGTTAAAATTTCCTGCGGGCTGTAATGAGCCTCCCCCGCCATTGCCCGAATCTGGGCCGCAACCTCTCGCATCCGAAAGGTACGATGCTTGCTAGAGGGCATTACCCGTCTGACCTCCTCATATTCCTTGGCCAGAGCGTTGAGTCGGCCCCGAGCTTCGGTCTCACTGCCAGCGGCAAAGGCTCCCAATTTTTGCTCGGCTTCCTGGCGTACAGCGGCAATCTCTGCCTGTTCCGCTTTGTCCAGTGATGGCTCGACTGAGTCTATAGCGGCAATGAGCCGGGGCAGCAGGCTGATCAGGCCTGGCGTGTTGGCTTCACCTGCTCCCGTCTTAATGCCGCCACCTGCAACAGCCAAAATTCGCAGCAGCACGGGCAGCCAGATCAGGCCAAACATCACCGCCGTAATCGACTTGATGCCAAAGCTAAACGACCAGCCGGTTTGGCTTGAATAGGCAACATCGACCATACTCAGCAGAATGGCCGGCACTGCTGTCAACAGCCAGAGCCGAGGCAGCAGCAGCAACAGCTCTAAAACGGCATTGAGCTGACCAAGTGGCAGCTCACGGGGGTTAAGATCGCGTCTCATTCCTAAAAAATAACTGGATAGCCTCCAATCCTAAAGAGAAAACCTGCTTTCTTACAGGAATTTTTAGCTAACCTAATGGCGACTAGTTCGGTGGTGAGGTATAAGATGAAACGCCTAATGGTGTTGATGGTTCTAGCGCTGGGGGGATGGATAGGCGCTCAGGGTTCTAGCTGGGCAGACGGCATGCCCCCTGGAACGGCCCAGCCCCAATCTGCCCCTGCCGCCGCCCCTGCCTCTGCCGCCCCTGCCCCTGTTGCCCCAACCCGGCCTGCTCAGCCCGATGCCTACACCCGAGCCATGCTGATTGGCTATGCGGCAGCTGAACAAGGAGACTACCAGACGGCCCTGATTAACTTTCGGCGGGCGCTGGCGGCTCGACCCAACGACCGCTACGCCCAAGCTGCCATTCGCAACATGGAGTCGTTTATTGCTGAGCAGAGGGCGGCGGTGCGGCGACGAGAAATTGCTACCTTGCAGGGACGTTTAGCGGCGGCGGTAGAACAAACGGACTGGGCCTGTGCGGCGACAACCGTTGATCAGCTCACGACTTACTTTCCTGCGGCCTCGCTGGAGCGAGCCCAGCTTGTGGCCTATCGGGGCGAGATTACCGGCTTTTTAGAAGCCCGCACCAACGTAGAAACCTGGTCCACAGTGTGTCTAGGTCTGGGGCAGCCGTAACCACTGCTTCTCCCTGTCATCCCCGGATTGACGGCCTAAGATGTGGTACTTAAGAGTAAGGCAGATATTCGGGTATGTGAACCATGAAGCGTCAAGGGTTGGTATTGTTTGGGTTCTTGGCTGTAAGTGTACTGTTTCCACTGTCTGCGGAGGCGCTTAGCTCCCGTGACTTAAGGCAGTTAACCCGCTCCAATGCCTGCCCCGGCTGTAATTTGACTGGCCTCAGAATGCGAGGGGCAAATCTCAGTGGCGTGGATTTTAGTGGTGCCCAACTCGGTGAAGCTCAGCTATTTGGGGCGAACTTGAGTCAGGCCGTTTTGAGCGGGGCCAGCTTGCCCAATGTCTTTCTGAGCGGGGCTAATCTGAGTGAGGCTGACCTCAGCGGGGCTGACCTCAGTCGGGCTTACCTGAGCCAGACCAACCTAACCAACGCCAATCTTCAGGGGGCTAACCTGAGAGGAGCGATGCTGAGTGGGGCTGATCTAAGCGGGGCCAATTTGCGAGAGGCAGACATTCGCTTTGCAATTCTAAACACCACTCGGTTTTGTGGCACAACCATGCCCGATGGCGCTGTTAATGACAGTGGCTGCTAATCGGGCAATTTGGGCAATTTTTTAAGATATATGGCAGATCTCGGCAGCCCGAATACTGTGGACCTTCTTGCGGGCTATACGCTGCCAGTGTTTGCTTGTGCCAGTGCGATCGCAGCCCTGCGCCACCTGCTCGACCGCACCGACACCCCCAGCACAGTTTCTCTCAACCTAATTGAGCCTGCCGAAACCGCTGCGATTCCTATTGAGCAGATAGCCGCCTTGCCCAATGGCTCAGTGCTGGCGATCACCCGCAGCGATCCCGGCAGCAACCTAGACTTGACGCGCCACACGCCCATTTGGGCGGTGGTGAGTTGGGGAGCTTCTGAGCAGGCAGAGCGAATTGTCATTGAGGGCGGTGAGGGCGTTGGCAGGCAGCAAACGGAGGACGGTAAAGCGGCCATTTACCGCTACGCCACCCGGCTGCTGCAGGCCAACCTGACACCTCTTTTACCTGCCGAGAAAACCCTGCGAGTGACGATCATTCTGCCGGAGGGGCGGGCCTTGGCCCAGCGCACCTCCAACGAGGCGTTTGGTGTGGTGGAGGGGCTGTCGCTGCTGGGGACAGGCGGCATTTCCCAACCCCTGAGTGCTCCCGACCAGCTAGAGGCGTTTCGGCAAGAACTCAAGGACAAGGCAGCTCGGTTCAAGACCCTGGTGTTCTGTATCGGGGAAAACGGGCTGGACTTGGCGGTTCAGATGGGCGTGGTTCCCGACTGCCGAGTGAAAACGGCAAACTGGCTGGGGCCGCTGCTGGTCGAGGCTGCAAATCAGGGGTTGCCAAATGTGCTGCTGTTTGGCTACCACGGCAAGCTGATCAAGCTGGCCGGAGGCATCTTTCACACCCATCACCATGTAGCTGACGGCAGGCAGGAGATTTTGGCGGCCCACTGTGCGGCGGCAGGACTACCGCCGGACGAGGTGCGGCACATGCTCGCCAGCGAAACGGTAGAGGCTGGCCTCAAGCACCTGCGGCAGTTAGACGGGGCCTGGGTGGAGCAGGTATATGGTGCGATCGCAAGTCGAATTGACCAGCGGGCCAGCGACTACGTTTTTGCCCTCAGTGCCCGGCACATGACTGTGGGATCGCTGCTGTTCGACCGCAGCCGCAGCGTAATCACAACCAGTCCAATTGGGAATGCACTGCTGAGAGAAACTTTGGTAAGCTAGAAGGAATAATTTTTTTTACAAATCGTCTGGAGCGTTCGCTCACCCGTTCTGCTGTCTAAGAACGGGGCACTTCAGGTATCTGTTTTTTTACTCACTGCTTTCTAAAGTATCCTTTTCAGTTCTTCATTTTCTGTCGCGGTTTTGTCGGTTTTGTCCATACGAGCATTTCCAGGATTGAACAGTGACCCTTCAAACTGAAAAATTAGCCAACCTTGACGACACATTTTTGCGAGGCGTCGACCGCCAGATGCTCGTCATTCTCGATTTTGGCTCCCAGTATTCTGAGCTGATTGCCCGCCGCATTCGGGAGACCGAGGTGTACTCTGAGGTGCTGTCTTACCGCACTTCGGCTGAGCAACTGCGGCAGCTCAATCCCAAGGGCATTATTCTCTCGGGCGGGCCTAATTCTGTCTACGATACCGGCGCACCCCACTGCGATCCCGAAATTTGGAAACTGGGTATTCCGGTCATGGGCGTGTGCTACGGCATGCAGCTAATGGTGCAGCAGATGGGCGGCAAGGTAGAGCGGGCCGATCGGGGGGAATATGGCAAAGCTTCTCTGTTTATTGACGACCCCACCGACCTGCTGACCAACGTCGAAAACGGCAGCACGATGTGGATGAGCCACGGCGACTCGGTAACAGACATGCCCGACGGGTTCGTTGTGTTGGCCCACACCGACAATACGCCCTGCGCTGCGATCGCAGACCACGAGCGCAAGTTCTACGGTGTGCAGTTTCACCCGGAAGTGGTCCACTCCACTGGCGGCATCGCCCTAATCCGCAACTTTGTCTACCACATCTGCAACTGCCAGCCCACCTGGACCACCGAAGCCTTTGTTGAAGAAGCGATTCGCGAAGTGCGGGCCAGAGTTGGGGACAAACGGGTGCTGCTGGCCCTGTCTGGGGGCGTGGACTCGTCTACGCTGGCCTTTTTGCTGCACCGCGCCATTGGCGACCAGCTCACCTGTATGTTCATCGACCAGGGCTTCATGCGCAAAGGCGAACCCGAGCGCCTGGTCAAAATCTTCGAGGAGCAGTTTCACATTGGGGTCAGCTACGTCAATGCGCGCGATCGCTTCCTAGAGAAGATCGAGGGCGTGACCGACCCTGAGGAAAAGCGCAAGCGCATCGGCCACGAATTTATTCGCGTGTTCGAGGAAGAGTCGCGGCGGCTGGGCCCCTTCGACTACCTGGCCCAGGGCACCCTTTATCCCGACGTAATCGAATCTGCCGATACCAACGTCGATCCGGCGACAGGCGAACGGGTCGCCGTCAAGATCAAGAGCCATCACAACGTTGGCGGGCTGCCCAAAGACCTGCAGTTCAAGCTGGTTGAGCCCCTGCGTAAGCTGTTCAAGGACGAAGTGCGCAAGGTGGGCCGCTCCATTGGTTTGCCAGAAGAAATCGTTCGCCGCCACCCCTTCCCCGGCCCTGGCCTGGCCATTCGCATCATCGGTGAAGTCACCGCCGAACGCCTCAATATCCTGCGCGATGCCGACTATATCGTGCGCGAAGAAATTCGCCTGCGCGGCATTTACCACGACTTCTGGCAGGCCTTTGCGGTGCTGCTGCCGGTGCGCAGCGTTGGCGTCATGGGCGATCAGCGCACCTACGCCCACCCGATTGTGCTACGCCTGATCACCAGCGAAGATGGCATGACGGCTGACTGGGCACGGGTGCCCTTTGAGATCCTAGAGGCGATTTCTAACCGCATCGTCAACGAAGTCAAAGGCGTTAACCGAGTCGTCTACGACATCACCTCAAAGCCGCCTGGCACCATCGAGTGGGAATAACCGCTAAGGTTTTTTGAAAAAGGGTAGAGGCAAACGCCTCTACCCTTTTTGTTTTTTTGCTAGAAAAATTTTTCAGGTCTACTTTAGCCCAGGAATTGGCGAAAAAGCTTCTATCAACTGAAAAATCAAATAAGATAGCCGCGTATGGTTCATTCTTGAAGATTTGCTCCATAGGGAGCGAGGAAAGGGTGGAACCACACTTCTAGCGATGGCATCTTTTGATATAAGGTCAATTCTGGTGATCGACGTTGACTATGAATATTAACCCAACCATTCATGCTGACGATGATATGTTTGTGGCTGAGCACAAGGCTCACTATTTCTCGGTAGGAGAATCTGCGCTCAAAAATATCGTTGCAGCTTTAAGTGCTTCTCAAGAGAAGACCATAAATACCATCTTGGACCTGCCTTGCGGCTATGGTAGGGTGCTCAGGCATGTTCATGCTTACTTTCCTAAAGCTGCCATTACCGCCTGCGATTTAAATCGAGGCGGCGTTGACTTTTGCGCTGAGACCTTCGGGGCAAAAGGCGTTTATTCAACTCAGAACCTGCTCGATCTGCACCTTGATCAGACCTTTGATTTAATTTGGTGCGGCTCTCTCTTGACACACTTAGAAGAGGACCGTTGGCCATCTTGCCTGCAGTTTTTCTCCCAACACTTGACTGAAAACGGTATTTTTGTCTTTTCTACCCACGGTCGACGGGCCTACGATAACCTTCGGCGCAGCGAGCACGCCTATGATTTGACCAAGGAGGCTTGTCAACAGCTGTTTAAGGACTATGAGGCAACCGGCTTTGGCTATGTAAACTACGCTAGCCATTCCGATTATGGGGTCTCCCTCTCTTCACCATCCTGGGTTTTTAGCCAGCTTGAACAGCGCCCTGAATTGACCGTTACCGCCTTCTCGGAGCACAGCTGGGATCAGCATCACGATGTTTTTGCCTGTCAAAAGAGCCTAGTTGGTAAATTTTAAGCGGATTGCCCCGCAACGAGCCCTGACAATTAGGGTGGTCGTTAAGTCAACTTAAACGGCTGATGTTTTGCGGGCTAGCTTGAGGTCTCCCTAGCGTTCATCCTGCGGCAGAGGCGCGCTGCTTAAGGGATATTTCTACTGAGGGATGGGGTAAGGGTGCAATCGCAGCTATATCTAAGACACTGCACTAGGATGTCGCCATGCCTCAGCTTGCCTCCCCGCCCAACGTATCCTCATCCAAGTGGATCGACACCTTTGCTAGATTGGGCTATGCCACAAAAGGCATTCTCTACAGCCTGATTGGCCTATTTGCGATTCTGGCAGCTTTTCAGGCTGGGGGGCAGACCACCGATAGCCAGGGCGTTTTGACCACGCTGGCAGATCAACCCTTTGGTCAGTTCATGCTGGTTTTGATCGGCCTTGGCCTGATTGGCTATGCTCTCTGGCGGCTCGTAGAGGTTGTTAAAGATCCAGAGCATCCAAACTCCTCCGGAGCCGAGAGCGTTTTTCACCGTCTAAGCTATCTCGTTAAAGTGTTTATCTATGGGGGGTTAGCTTTCTCGGCGTTTAAGCTAGCCTTTGGCTCCGGTGGTGGCGGCGGTGGCTCCACTCAAGAGTCGGTGGCCCGCGTTATGTCGTTGCCCCTAGGTCGTTGGCTGGTCGCTTTGGGCGGTGCCCTTGTCCTGGGTGGGGCATTTTATGAGATGTACCGAGGCTTCAAGGCTAAGTTTCGGGGCAAGCTCAAGCTACATGAAATGAGCCAAAAAGAACGCACTTGGGCAACTCGTGTAGGCCGGTTGGGACTGATTGCCCGTAGTCTTGTCTTTAGCTTAATTGGTATCTTCGCCCTGCAGGCCGCTTACTATACCAACCCCAGTCGGATTCAAGATCCTGGACAAGCGCTGCAAACGCTGCAGCAGTGGGCTAATCCTTGGGTGTTTGCCGTGATTGCTCTGGGGCTGCTGGCCTACGGCATCCATATGTTTTTTATGGCCCGCTATGGCCGCATTGCTACAGGTCAGGGGGAGAGCCGTTAAGGGCACACTCTGCCCAAGGGAAGCGGGTCGCCGTCTCTGCCAAAATGGAAATAGGGAACATGCTAAAGTCTCCCCCTAGGCACTCTGGTGACTGCTATTTCTGACGAAACGATTGAACTATCTGTGGTGGAGGCCCAGCCTGAGCGGCTGGATCGGTGGCTAACGGCCCATGTCAAAACGCTGTCTCGCAACCGCATCCAAAAGCTGATCGACTGGGAGTATGTCGAGCTAAATGGCGAGGTTTGCACCGATAAGAAACGAGAGGTGCAGGTAGGCGACAAGATTAGCCTCACCATTCCCGAAACCAAACCCCTCGATCTGACGCCGGAGCCCATTCCCCTCGATATTCTCTACGAAGACGGGCACCTCATTATCATCAACAAGCCAGCGGGCTTGGTGGTGCATCCGGCCCCTGGCAACATGAGCGGTACCCTGGTCAATGCCGTGCTGGCTCACTGCGGCGAGCAGCTGCTGGGAATTGGGGGTGTGCAGCGGCCGGGCATTGTGCATCGGCTCGACCAGAACACGACTGGCGCGATTGTGGTAGCTAAGACTGACCTGGCCCACCAAGACCTGCAGGCGCAGATGAAGGCCAAGACCGCCCGCCGAGAGTATCTAGGGGTGGTATATGGGGTGCCGCCGCAGGCATCGGGCACGAT
>JACVRP010000377.1 GCA_014534385.1 Cyanobacteria bacterium Co-bin13 | reverse complement strand
AGCTCGGCACAATCCCGTAGAAAAAATCCAGGATTGGCCGCATGATGTTGTCAGAAAGAAATCCGATACCGAAGTCCATGCGCGCTCTGCCCTAAACGTGGCCTCAATTTCAATTACGACTCTACTCTATCTGAAAGAGTCCCTACCAGTTGAAATTACCGGCTACCCAGTGTCCCGCTCACGGCGCGAGCCTGGGGTGAAATTTTTTCGTTGATGTAGTCGTACACGTCCCGGAACTTAGGCACGGCTCTAAGCTCTAGGCGGTTGCCGTCTTTGAGCGTGACGACCATGTCACCCCACAGCCCGATCCCACGGGGTACGGTAACGATTTTGGCAATTTCCGAGTAGACAATGTCGGTGCGATCGCGACCGCCCCAGCCACCTGTAACCGAAATCCGCCGATTCGTGATCCGGTAGCGCAGCCAAATAGCGCGGGTTACAGCACCTACCGTCAGGGGGATGCAGATCACTGTGAATGCCAGCAAAACATTGATGATGAGGTCCCCAATATGAGGGCCCCCTTCGTAAAACACATCCTCACGAATGCCCATCGATTACCTCAAGCTTTGAAAGTAGCTGCTCTAATTCTCGCAAAAATTCGCCATATTCGCATGCGCCTGAGCCAGGACGTACGATCACGATGACCTGCAGGCCGCAGCGAACAAGCGGCAGGAGCTGACGGATGGCTGCCCGAATTTGCCGCTTAAGCCGATTACGGATAACCGCCCGTTTGCTAACTTTCTGGCTGATGGAAATGCCAAATCGGGAAGGATCTGCTTCAGTTCTGCCCGCAGGGGATGGAGCAGCCGTGCCTGGGGCCAACACTCGCACTACGAGGTGCTCAGAAACTGCTTTGCTGCCGTGCCGGTAAACGGCGGAGAACTCTCGGGAGTGCCTCAGGCGATATTGCTTGGGTAAAGCCACCTATTGTCTCGCCCAGAGAACTAAAAACCCGCTGCCTATATAGGAAGCCGGGTTTAAGTGAACATCCACAGAATTCAGGAGTTAGTTTGAGAGCTCAAACAGCCAGACGCGCCCGACCCTTGCGGCGACGAGCTTTGATCACGTTCCGTCCGTTTGAGCTTCTCATTTTGGCCCGAAACCCTGAGGTTCGTTTTTGCTTGCGGTTAGTCCCTTCCAGGGTGCGCTTAGTCATGGGTCAGTCTCCGGTACGCCAAATCTCTAAAAAGTCACAAATGAGAATTGTAGCACTCTAGAGGCTGGCTAGAGTAGTTATTCCGCAGCAACTTCTAGGGGCCAGGTGCCAGCGTACTGCCGAATTACGTCGCCCTGGTACATCATTTTCAGGTTGAAGTAGTGAACGCCAAACCGCCGGGGATTTTGAACGTTGGAGACTACGACCACCAGGTTGGTGCGGGCCGGGATGGGTTCGCTTGGATAAATTTCGATGCGACGATTGGCCTCGTCCCATACGACGTCATCGATGGGGATGACGGAATCGCCCCGGTAGCGACCCTGGCGTAGCTCGATGTTTTCAACGTTGAACTGGCCCAGGAAGGTTTCTGGGTAGGTGATTTCCATCTCTAGCACTTCCCGCGGCAGCTTGTTGCTGGCGACCCGCAGGTAGTAGCGGGCATTGGGGCTGTTGGGTCGGTTGCGGTCGATGCTGTAGGCTAGGCGGTTTTCAGGCGCGAGCCCCCCAAAGATGGTGATGCCGCTGGTGGTTTCCTGTGCCATGAGGCGGCTAGAAATCATTGGCGCAAAGCCAGTTGCGATCGCAAGTCCTAACGTGATCAGGCTCACAGCGGCCGCGCGAGACTTGAGTTTAATTGTCATAGTCCATAATCTCCCAAGAAAAAACGAGCGGGGATAGGCAAGCAGAGAGATCGTCAGTTCTTCCCGCTGATGCCATGACGTTGCTTTTGGCCCAAAGGTGCCCACGATCAGGGCTCCTTTCCTCTAGGGATGCTGCAGCACTGGAATAGAGCACAGGGCTAGTCGCAACTCGTTCAGACAGAGTTTCACAAGTCGGATCCTACCATCTGTGCAGCCGTTCTCTATAGCAGGCAGCGGGGATAGCTGCAGCCTATCCTAAGAAGCAGAGTGAGCGGTGAAGGATCTATGACAGTTGAGATAACGGCCCAGGTTCGTCGGGCAACGCTGGCCGACAGCGATGCGATCGCAGAGTTTAACCTGGCAATGGCGCAAGAAACTGAGGGCAAAGCCCTGGATGCGGCAACGGTTAAGGCCGGTGTGGGAGCACTCATGCGGCAGCCCCAGTACGGCTTCTATACCGTGATTGAGGCCGGGACCGAGGCTGAGACGACCTTGGCTGGCTGCCTGCTAATTACCTATGAGTGGAGCGACTGGCGCAACGGGCTGATTTGGTGGATTCAGAGCGTATATATCCATCCGGACTACCGGCGGCGGGGCTTTTTCAGGCGGCTCTACGCCCAGGTGCGCCAGTGGGCCCAGGCTGAGGGAGCTTGCGGCCTGCGGCTGTATGTCGAAGCGGCCAATCACTCGGCCCAGGACACCTACACTGCGCTGGGCATGAAGCCTGCCGGATATCAGGTCTTTGAAGCTTTGTTTTAAGCAGCCGGGAGAAAGCTGACGACAAGGTTGCAAGTCGTACTCATAACGAGTATGATTTAGAAGTGAGCACTCAGTTTGATAACCCGTTTGAGTGATAGTATTCAGGCAAGTGCGGACTCGCTCGATCGCTTGCCAATTTCTTGGAGAGGATTTCCTATGGTTGCAACCCCGACCAAACTTGAGGCTGCCCGTCGTTTTTATCCCACCCACATTGATCTGCCGATGGAGGTGCGATCGCAGGTTGTGAACCTGCTCAACCAAACCCTGGCGGCCACCCTGGATCTCAAAACCCAGAGCAAGCAGGCCCACTGGAACGTCAAAGGCATGGACTTTTACCAGCTGCATGAGCTGTTTGATGAACTTGCCTCAGAGCTAGAAGAGTACGTTGATATGGTGGCTGAGCGGGTTACGGCGCTGGGCGGCACTGCCCTGGGTACGGCCCGTATTGCAGCGGCAGAGTCGATTTTGCCGGAATATCCGCTAGACGCTATTGATGGCGCGGACCACGTGGCGGCGCTGGCCGAGCGGTTTGCCGTCTATGCCAAACACCTGCGGGAAGCCATTGACGAGACCGATAGTCTAGGCGATGCCGACACGGCTGATCTCTATACCGAGATTTCTCGCACCATCGACAAACGGCTCTGGTTCCTAGAGGCGCACCTGGTGAAGAAGACCGATCTGGCCTAAGCACCAAGCGGCCAGACGCGCAGAGACCCGAAGCTAGGGGAATGCGGAGACCAGGAGACACAGGGAAGGCTTAGCTTTCTGCCGAATTTCCTGGTCCCATGTGTAGCCTTGCCTTAGGCCTAATGGGCTACTAGTCTTGTCATCGCGTTTTGAAGCGTTAATGGAGCTGCGGCAGTGCCGAGGCTCCATTTTTTGCTGGGTTTAGCTACCGCGATAGGTTTGGCGCTGCCAGCGGTTGATAAAAGATTCGCCAATTGTGGCCATTGCGCGGAGCTGATCTAGCTGTTTTTCCAGGTCTTCGATCTGTTGCTGCTGCTGGCGGGATTTTTGGGCTAGAGCAGCATACTCTGCCCGTTGGGTCGAGTGCGACTGTTGCTCTTGAGCCAGGGACGCCTGCAGATTAGCAATTTGATGATTGAGGGAGCTAAGCTGGCGCTGGCGCTGGTCAATTTCTGCAGTGGGTTTTTCTGCAGCGGGTCTTTCTACGGTGGGTTCGGGCGCTGCTTGACCTGGATCGGCGTCATCTGGTTTGAAAACCGCCTGCTCTGGGGTCTCCTGAATCGGCTCGGCCTTTGGCCCGGCTTCTGACTGTAGTGCGGTTGCTGGATTGGGGGGTGGTGCTGCAGGGGCTGGCGCAGGTGATGCGGCTGGACTCTCTAGAGAAACGCCTTCTGAGGTTGCCTTAAAGCAGGTCGCGGCGCTGTCGCTGTTTAGGGCTAGGCTGCCTT
>JACVRP010000570.1 GCA_014534385.1 Cyanobacteria bacterium Co-bin13 | reverse complement strand
TCCGGGTTGTCTGCATGATGCCACCGATGCCGCTCAGCTAGCCGAACTTAAGACCCTGGGCGAGCTGACCCGTAAGGCGTGGGAGCACAATGTGCAGGTGATGGTCGAAGGCCCCGGTCACGTACCGATGGATCAGATCGATTACAACGTGAAGAAGCAGATGGAGGAGTGCTCAGAAGCGCCCTTCTACGTGCTAGGGCCGTTGGTGACAGACATTGCCGCAGGCTATGACCACATCAGCTCAGCCATTGGCGCAGCCCTAGCTGGGTGGAGCGGGGCGGCGATGCTCTGCTACGTCACCCCTAAGGAGCACCTGGGCCTGCCCAATGCTGAGGACGTGCGGGCTGGGCTGATTGCCTATAAGATCGCCGCTCACGCTGCTGACATTGCGCGGCATCGGCCTGGAGCACGCGATCGCGATGATGCTATGTCTCACGCTCGCTACAACTTCGACTGGAACCGCCAGTTTGAGCTGTCGCTAGACCCTGAGCGGGCGAAGGAATACCACGATGAGACGCTGCCTGCCGATATCTACAAAACGGCTGAGTTTTGCTCGATGTGTGGGCCGAAGTTCTGCCCGATGCAGACGAAGGTGGATGCTGAGGCGCTGACGGAGCTGGAGAAGTTCTTGGCGAAGGAAGCACAGGCGGTTTAATTAAGCCTAAAAACCGGGATTCAAAAGTCCAAAAACCGGGATTCTGTTGCGAAGCAATGTCTACTGCGCTTGCCTAGAAGAATCCCGGTTTTTCTTATGGAGAAGATGCTTCCCTGGGTGGGTTCAAAAACCGGGATTCTGCTGGCGCGAAGTATAGCTGTGGCTGGAAAGGAGAATCCTGGTTTTTCTCGTGGAGGAACTTAAAAGGCGTTTTTTGCTGAGGGGAAGTGCGATCGCACTTCCCTTTTCTATGCAGCGGTCATTAGCAATAACGGCTGTCCTGCCTGGACGTTGAGCGCTCCGCTTAGTAACAGTTAAATAATCCTAAAAATCAGGTGGTAAAGCTTTTTTAAGAATTTGGCGGGTTATCCGATAAGGCAGAAACCAGTTCTGTAACAAGAATTACCAACGCCCCTCGAAGTTGGTAATCAGGAAAGACCCATAGACCCTTGATTGGGTCCTGATTTTTTAGTGCAGCCAAAACCCCCCTCAATTGGCAATTAGCCAGAAATCACTATGGTAAGAACACTCGTTGATTTTACGTTTGACAGCCTTCAACTCTCCAATCCTGATGGCTCTCTGGCAACCCCCATTCGACACTCAGCCGCAGCCGATATAGGCGGCTCTCTGACCACCCTTGTGCAGACCGCAACCGTCACCAATGGCCCTGGAGTCACCCCTTTGGGCAACTATCCCAAAGCCGTTGACATGGGCATAGCGGGACGGGCATCGGTACAGGTAGCAGGCTTAGCCGTTGATTTTCGCCAGTTCACCCTGCGCGTTGTGTTTCAGGCCAACGGCCCGGTCGATCAGCGCCAAAACCTGATTGAATCAAACCGGCTGCCCTTTGCTCTGTTTCTAACGCCCCGGGCCGGAACAACCGATTTCGACTTGGTGGCTTCCGTCGCCCCCAAAGCCCACGGGTGGCAAGCGGCCACCAGCCAGTTTGCGACAGGGCTTAAGGTAAACCAGTGGTACACCGCCGATCTGGTATACGACATCGATACAGTAGCGCTGTTTGTGGATGGGCGCATTGTGTCGGTTCATGCCTTTCCCCAAGGGCGGATAGACCCCTTGGCGGGCGCTGACCTGTACATTGGCACCTGGGTCGATGGCCAGCGCAACCACTTCGACGGCAAATTTGCTGCTGTTCAGTGGCTGGCGGGCATTCCTAAGGATTTAGAGGTCGCTCTGGATGAGCGCCGGGAACACCCCGAATGGTTTATCACCCACAAGCTAGAGTCCCTCCGCGCGACCCACAACCTGGGAGCTGCCGCCAGTGCCGTCACCTACGACCAGGCCATTGACGCCTATGTGCAGCGCTACGACAAAGGTGCCCTCATGTATCACGACGGCATTGGGGCCGCCTTTGCCATCTATGGCAGTATCTACGCCCAGTACCAGGCCATGCCCGACCGCACGGCGTTGGGCTACCTCGTCAGCGACGAGGAAAGAGCGACCAATCCCAATGGCCGCAAGAGCGTCTTTTCTAAAGGGGCCATCTACTGGTCTAGCAACACTGGCGCAGTGCCTGTGCTCGGCCAGATCTATCTGGACTACGAGGCGATGGGAGAGTCCCGCGCACTGGGGTTCCCCACCAAGGCGGCTCGGCGCATCGCGGGTGGCCTGGAGCAGGAATTTCAGAATGCCCGCATGTACTTCAAGGATGGG
>JACVRP010000166.1 GCA_014534385.1 Cyanobacteria bacterium Co-bin13 | reverse complement strand
TTGAAGGTGAAATAGTCGTACCACTTCCACTGTTTTTGTGGAAAGGAGTAGTCCTTCAGCGCGCTGAGGGAGAGTTTGGCATCGGTAGGGGCGTCTGTCGCTTGAACCATAGCTGAGAGATTACTGCGAGGGATTAGTGTTGTGGGGAGGGAGCTAGTTGAGATACCAGTTGAGCCTCTAGATCCAGCCCCTGACTATAGGCGGCTAAATAGTCGGCATCGGATCGTTCAGCCGGATTGACGGCAACCGTTGGGCTATTTTGGGAGACCGCAGCTGTGCGGCTGTCTCGCCACTGAGCAAACTCTTCTTCTGTGTGGACGATCACCTGAGTTCGCATGGCACCGTGGTAGGCACCGCAGAGTTCGGTGCAGACGATGGGGTAGGTGCCGGGCTTAATGGGGACAAAGCGCAGCTCAGCCGTTTGCCCTGGAATAGCGTCTTGCTTAAGCCGAAACTGGGGAACCCAGAACGAGTGAATGACATCCTGGGCCGTAATGTTAACCTGCACGTCTTTGTTGACCGGCACATGGAGCTCCCCATCGGTAATGCCAGAATCAGGATAGGTAAATACCCAGGCAAACTGAAGCCCAGTGACGTTGACAGTCAGATCGGGCGCGTTGCCTTCCTCTTCTGGCGAAGCGCCAAAGCCATAAACCGGAATCTTCTGCCCGCTGATATCGCCTTCGGCAAGCATCGGTGATCCCACATCTGTAACGACGGCAGCTGGGGCTTGAGCCATCAAAGTTCCGTGGCCGTGGGCGTGGTCACCGGGGGCAAAGCCGCCCATCTCCTGAAACACAAAGACGCTGTAAACGCCCAGGGCAATGCAGATAACGGCGGGAATAGCTGTCCAAAAGGCTTCTAGAGGAAGGTTGCCTTCGATGGGCAGGCCGTCGGTTTCGTCGCCCTTCGGCTGACGAAACTTGATCATGGAGAACACAATAGCGCCCTCGACCATCAGGAACAGCGCTGTGCCGATCATCACCATGACGTTAAAGAAGTTGTCCACCAGGGCAGCTGTACTCGAAGCCTGATCTTCGGGCAACATGTGATGGTTATAGCCGGCCCAGATGCTCACCAGGGTAACTACTACCCCAATTACAAGAGTCCAAATGGGCGCAGGGATCTGTTTCATGACAGTTCTCCCCTAGGGGAGTTTGTACAGTAGGTATTTTTGCTGACGGCAGAAAAATCACTTGCCAGCACTCTCTCGGATCCTAGAAGTGAGAACCGAAAGTTGCGGGGAAACTTTCGATTTGTTTCATCTAAAGGCAGGTTTTCGGGGTGTTCTGTTTAGTTTTGTAAACTCTTGGGCTTGATCCCCGTGAAATGTGGGGTTGGAGGACTGGGATAATCACGATCTGACAAGCTTGGCCTGGTCTAAGCAGTTGGGAAGGACCTGATCAAGCCGAGATCGGGCTGCCCCTCACTGGGCAACTTAACAGGGTAACCGTTTGAGCCACAGCTCAGGTCAACCCCTGAATGCTCAATCCTGAAGAGGAGACTGATTTTTATGCCATTTCCATTAGAGCCCAGCCAAGAGGATGTCCGCAAGCAGGCCCTGCTGGCATTGACGGCTCACTTCGTTAACCAGGGCCACCCCACCCAGTACGCGCCGCAAATGGCGGCTGCTTCGATCTTTCAGGCCGATCTGGAGCTGCGCAATGCTCAATTCAGCCGATTGCTGGTCTGGCTGCGGGATCGGCACCCAGAGCTCTATCAGGAGGCCGTAGATCTCTCAGAATCGGTGCGGCAGGAGTTTGAAAAGCGAGTTAAAGCAGATTACTAAACGTGACCGGCCTCCACAGGCAAGGCTCGCTAATAGGCGAGAGGACCGATGCCTGCTCTAAGCTGCCACTGCCTCCTGTAGCTGGATTTGTTGAGCTACCCTCTGGCCGCTGCGAACAGCCCCTTCCATGTAACCGACAAAATTGTCGGTGTGCTCTCCAGCAAAAAACAGGCGACCGTGGGGCTGCCGTAGGGCTGGCCAGTAGCGGCTAAATTGGCCTGGCCCGTAGTTGGAATAAGACCCGCCAGCATAGCGCTCCTGCGGCCAAACCGCAGTTTGAGCTGCTTTAACGTGGCTGCGACAGCCAGGGTAGATCGCCTCGTACTGGTCTAAAACGTTCTGGATGCGTGCTTCGTTGCTGAGGGGCAGCAGCGCCTCGCCATACTGACCCGAAATATAGGCTGTGAGAATGCCTGACTGCCCGGATTGCCGGGCGGTGGCGTCGGTGGCAAAGCCAATGGGCAAATCGGTAATGGTTAGCCCAGTGCTTTGGTAGCGGGTACGCCAGATGCGCTCATCGAACTGGATCATGACCTTGACGTGGGAGCCGTAGTTGAGGTGTGCGATCGCATCTCCCACCACTTCCGGCAGCTCGGGCGAAAAGCGCACCTGACGCAGCGGCGGCAGCGGTGTGGCAATGACGACATAGTCTGCCCTCACGCTGCCCCGATCATGGATCACCTGCACGCCTTGGTCGCTCTGCTCAATGGCTTTGACCGGGCAGCTGAGCCAGATGGCATCGCCTAGGGTACGGGCAATGGCGGCAGGCAATTGCCCGTTGCCTCCCTGAATCCGGTACATCTCTAGCCGCTGATCGGGCACCTTGTCGTAGAGGGCGGCCTGCTCCATCAAAAACATCATTGAGAGCTGGTCTGGCTCATCCATCTCGCCCCGCAGGTACTGCTCCGTCAGCTCACGGGCCAATGGCTCCAGCGCCAGCGTATCCATCCACTGGGCCACACTCTGCTGATCCCAGGGGGCTGCTGCCGTTAGCCAATCTGGTTTTCTAAAGGCATCTCGGGCCAGCAGCTCCAGCGTGATCCAGAAGCGATCAACCTCGTCCACCACGCCTTGGCCAAAGCTGGCAGCCAGCGCCGCATCGGAAAAATCGCACCGTTTCTGCCGCACAAAGTAAATCCCGTCGGTGGGCTCAGAGTGTACTGGGGCCAGTCTGAGGCCAAAGGTTTGCACGTAGCGGTGCATCTGCCGGTGCACGTTAAAGCTGTCGATATACTCGCCGCCAGCCTCAGCATACTGGCCGTTTGCAAACCCCTCTCGCAGGGTGTAGACTCGGCCCCCCACCCGATCGCGCGCCTCCAGCACCGTGACCTGGTGCCCCTGCTTTTTCAGCTCATAGGCGGCAACGAGTCCGGCTAGCCCCGCCCCAATCACCACGATCTGTTTTGGGGAGGGAGCAGCCAGAACCGATGCTGGGGCCACAACCCCTGCAGCTACCGAGGCCATCAACAGCTGCAAAAATGCTTTGCGCGAAACTTTAGAACCAACCATATAAAGAGCTCAACAGAGCCTCAAAATGCAGTACTGGCAGACGCTGAATGGGTTCAAGAACTTTGCTTCAAGAACTGATTCAAGAACTCTGTCTACCGGCACTTAGCATAGCTCGCTGAGTCTGGCCGTGTGTAGCGCAGCAGCAGCGTGACAGACTGGCTGCTTTAAAAATAAAAAGCCCGGGTTAGACAACTACGTGAGAAGCGAACTCTTCAAGTAGCTTGTTTGCCTAACCCGGCCTGAGCTTTGGAGCACACGCGAGTCTACAGGATGAATCAATCATCTGCTATGCCCAGCGGTACGCCAATACAGGAAAGTTCAGAAAAGTTCAGTCGATAGTTCAGGACTTGTTAAAAGGACTGAACTATTCCTCCGATCAAGGTTCCTGTCAAGGGATTGTTAGACGCATTTCCAAGCATCAGATCCCTGTTTTTGGGTTCGGGCTGAGACTGTTTTTGCGATCGCAAATGGGAGTTAACGCCCTGCCAAATCATCTCCCGACTTCTTTCAGCCTGCCCCCAATAAAGCCTTTTGCTGTCTTCTCGGCAAAAAATTTTGAGAATTGGCATTATCGCTTCAATCAGCAGTCAAGTTTCTGTGAATCCTGTCGTCTCACAGGGGCTTAAAGCTCGCTGCAGCCAAGAATGATAAAAGGCACGGCAACAGCTGTCCTGCTGCCATGGAAACCTGCCTTATCCTGAAAATCCTGCGATTGTCACTTTCCCTAGAACGCCTATGCGAGCCCTGCTAATTCGGCTGTTAATTCTTCCCAGAGGACTTTCTTCTATAAATTTATTTTGCCTGCTGGCGCTGGTTGTGCTGCATCTGCCAGCAGGCAGTTTTGACAGTAAAACGAGTCAGGGCGGAGACGAGTTTCCGGGTCGCCGTCGCGGTGGTGGATCTCATTGGGTGCAGCCTGGTTCGAGCACTGTTTAAGTTACTTGCAGGCATGATCCGGATAGATTAGGCAGCGGCCTGTAATCAGTAGTAAAGCCCTTTTTGCTGGCTCAGGGGCCATTTACTGCTATCTGCAAAGGCTGTGCCTTACCGACACATTTTTCAAACAGGGTTTGCTGCTTCTAAAACTAGGGTCAAAGCTCTGATCGAATGCTTACCTCAGTCGGCCGTTATGGGGGGGCGCTCAATTTTGGTGGCGGCGCTAGTAACCACAACTCTAGTGGTTGGCGTAAAAAAGCTTGGCCTCCTACAGACCTTTGAGCTGAATAGCTTTGACGTGCTGACTCGGCTGCAGCCTGATCGAGGAACTGACCCAAGGCTGCTGATTATCGGGGTGTCAGAAGCTGAACTGCAGGCCCATGGCTGGCCGCTGTCTGATGGGGTTATTGCAGCGACTCTACAGGCTGTGCAACAGCATCAGCCCAGGGTGATTGGGTTGGACCTGTACCGCAGCACGCCCCAGCCCCCTGGCAACGCTGAGCTAATCCAGCAGCTTGCAGCTGACAACCTGATCGGCATTTGGAATGTGGGCAACAATCCCGAAGTTGGGGAAGTGCCTGGTCCTGTTACGGTGCCTCAGGAACGGCTAGGATTTAACGATCTGGTCCTCGATCCTGACGGGGTGCTGCGGCGTAGCCTCCTGTTTGTGGGTTCCTCAGATCGGGCCTATCACTCCTTTGGCCTGCAGGTGGCTCAGAAGTACTTGGGGCAGGATGCAGCTTTGCGTTTTGATGAAAAAGCTTTGTACTTAGGCAGCTTGACCCTGCCTCGGCTGCAGGAGTGGAGTGGCGGCTACCAATCTATTGACAATGGCGGCTATCAAATTTTGACCCGCTACCGCTCGCGGCAGGTTCCGGCGCAACAGTTGACGGTCACCCAGGTGCTTAAAGGACAGTATGATCCTGCCTGGATCCGGGACCGGGTAGTTTTAATTGGCTCAACGGCTCCTAGCTTGAAGGACGAGTTTTACACCCCCTATACGGCAGCTCAGCAGGAGGACATAACCCAGTCGGGGGTGGTCGTACATGCCCAGATCATCAGCCAACTGCTAGATGGCCTCGCGGGTCAGCAGGCGGTTCATCGGTTTTTACCAGCTTGGGGCGAGTTTTTGTGGTTACTCGGGTGGGTGCTGGCAGCAGGTTTGGTGGTGTGGACTCTGCGACGGCCCCTGGTGTTGCTTTTGGGCCTCAGCCTGGTGGTGGCGCTGCTCTGGGCAGTGAGCTGGGTCAGCCTGTTTTCTTTTCTCTGGGTGCCGGTCTTTGAGCCGCTGGTGGGACTGCTGATGGCAGGAGGACTGGTTTTGGCCCAACAGGCGCTTTACCGCAGCACCCACGACTGGGTCACCGATCTGCCTGGCCGGGAGCTGTTTCTAGAACAGATTCGGCGGGCTCTGCAGGGTCAAGGAGCAGAACCCGTCGTAGTGGCTTTTCTAGACATCAACCGCTTCAAGCTGATCAACCAGAGTCTGGGCCACTCGATTGGCGATCGCGTTTTGCTGCTGATGGCTAAGCGATTGCGCCAGGCTTTGCCAGAGGACACGCTGCTAGCCAGAGTAGGCGGCGATGAATTTGCGCTGCTGTTTCAGCAGCGCCCCCAGGTCGAGGTAGAAGCCAGCCTAGAAGCCCTGCAAAAAGCCCTAGCCGCTCCGTTTTGCCTGAATCAGCACCGGCTGGCAATTACTGCTGGCGTGGGGCTAGCCATTACCCAGGGCGGTACTGACTACAAAGCTGAAGACCTGCTGCGCGATGCCCATACCGCAATGTATCGGGCTAAGGCGCTCGATGAGTTTAGCTATGAGGTGTTTTCACGCAGCATGCGGGAGGAGGCGGTGCAGCGTCTTCAGCTGGAGAGTCATCTGCTGGAGGCGTTGGAAAAGCAGGAGTTTGTGCTCTATTACCAGCCCATTGTGGTCCTAGAAACTGGCTGTATTAGCGGGTTTGAGGCGCTGGTACGGTGGCGGCGGCAAGGTCAGGGGTTTGTGGCCCCCAGTGAATTTATTCCAGTTGTGGAAGAGACTGGACTAATTGTTGAGCTGGGGCAGTGGATTTTTTGGGAAGCCTGTCAGCAGCTTGAGTGCTGGCAGCGCCAGGTGCCTCACCATCCCCTCAAGATGAACATTAATCTCTCTCGGCGACAGTTTGTCCAGTCGGATTTGGTGCAGCAGATTGCTGCCAGCCTAAGAGATAGCGGCGTATCGGGGCAGCAGATCCAGCTAGAGATTACAGAGAGTATGATCATGCGCGATGTCGAGAACTCAAGGGAGCTGATGCTGCGGCTGAAGGATCTGGGGTTGCGGCTGGCAATTGATGACTTTGGGACGGGCTATTCCTCTCTGAGCTATCTGCACCGGTTTCCGACTGACACGCTGAAGATCGACCGCTCATTTGTAGGCCGCATGGAGCACAGCCAGGAGGATCGAGAGATTGTCCACACCATCATTACGCTGGGTCACAAGCTGAACCTGACTCTGGTAGCCGAGGGCATTGAGACGGCAGAGCAGATGGCGCTGTTGCGGCAGATGGGCTGTCAGTTTGGCCAGGGTTTTTTGTTTTCAAGGCCGGTGGCGGGGGAAGATGCGATCGCACTGCTCACCCAATCCCCTCCCTGGCTCAGCGCGCCTGCTTCTGAAAGCCTGTAGGCTGACCTCCTCGCCAGGGGATCGCAGGGCTGACACAATGGACTTAACGAATGCCTTTAGCCCATGACCGCCTATCAATCGCCCGCTGACGACACATTGCGGCAGCTCCTGACTACGGCCCGCACTATCGCCGTAATCGGCCACTCCGACAGGCCCGATCGGCCCAGCTACCAAATTGCCCAGTTCCTGCGTCGGGTAGGCTACCGGGTTTATCCCATCAACCCAGCTATCACCACCATTGATGGTGAACCCTGCTACCCCTCTTTGTCAGAGGTGCCTGAGCCGATTGATATTGTCAATGTATTTCGCCGCTCTGAGTACCTGCCTGCCGCTGTAGACGAAGCCATTGGCGCTGGTGCGAAATCTGTTTGGGCTCAGCTCCGCATCCGTCATCCCGATGCGGCAGCCTCAGCCGAAGCTGCCGGAATTCTGCTGGTGATGGACCTGTGCATCAAAATCGAGCACCGACGCCTAGCGATCCCCTCAATGCTCCAGTAAGGATCTCTGGTGCGAGGCCCCTACAGAATTGTTTACACTTGAGGCGGCCTCTTAATCCCGTTGCCCCATGACCGTAGACAGCACCCTGCTCGAAACCCTTTTTACCGGCGCAAACCTGTTTGTACTGCCCTTTTGGACCCTAATGGTGCTGGTGCCCAACACTAAGCTGACGCGCTGGGTGATGGGGTCTTACTTGCCCTACGCCGCCCTGGCAGGACTTTACCTTTTTCTATTCATCACTAGCTTCAACAATGTTGAAGGCATTGAAGCCCTCTCAGACCCCAACCTAAAGCTGCCTGACCTGGCGTCGCTGTTTGCCAACCCGCATGTAACGGCGACAGGCTGGGTGCACTACCTGGTGTTTGATCTGTTTGTAGGCCGCTGGATCTACTGGCAGGGTCAGGAAAGCGGCGTTTTTACGCGTCATTCCTTGGCCCTCTGCCTCTTTGCCGGGCCGCTAGGTCTGCTGTCTCACCTGCTGACCGACGCGGTATGGAAGCGCTTTGCCAAGGGG
>JACVRP010000005.1 GCA_014534385.1 Cyanobacteria bacterium Co-bin13 | reverse complement strand
GACCTGGATTGTTCCCTGGATTGTTCCCCGGGTGGTTGCCTGGACTGTTCCCTGGTTTGTTGCCGGGGTTGTTTCCAGGATTGTTTCCCGGGTTATTTCCAGGATTGTTTCCCGGGTTATTTCCAGGATTGTTTCCGGGATTGTTCCCTGGGTTATTGCCGGGATTGTTGCCTGGGTTATTGCCGGGATTGTTCCCTGGGTTATTGCCGGGATTGTTTCCAGGATTGTTCCCTGGGTTGTTGCCTGGGTTATTTCCAGGATTGTTGCCTGGGTTATTGCCGGGATTGTTGCCAGGATTGTTTCCTGGGTTATTTCCAGGATTGTTGCCAGGATTGTTTCCTGGGTTATTGCCGGGATTATTGCCTGGCCCTGCTCCTGGATTGCCACCAGTTCCTGGTTCTGGGGAGGGATCTTTACCTGGAAAGGGAGGATCTGGGGGACCAGGTTCAGGCCGAACAGGATCCCCAGGCCTGGGGACTGTTGGCAGGCCTGGACTGGAATGAGGCCGTTCAGTTGGTTCCTCGGGAGAAGCAGCCAAAACTCCTGGAGGCACGACAGTATCAACTACATCCGTTGATACTCCATTAGCAGAACCCACCGGAGACAGTAGCCAGGGTTGTTCAACAGCGGTGGCTTGGGAGCTATCAATACTCAATACGGCAGGGTTGAGTATTGGGCTAGTGTCCCCAGTAAATTCAGCCTGTTCGGTCAGTGCTTGAAGAGTTTCCTCACGGACTGCATGAAGAGGATCGTCAGCGTTACTTTCAAAGCTCTCATCACTGAGATTCAACCCATCCATCAAATCACTGGTTTGATGGAAAGAGTTTAGGTCAAACTCAACTACTTCAATTCGGTTCGGCTGTATTAGAGCCATCTGGCCGGCATACAGCGCTGAGGTTTGGACACCATCCTGGGTAGTGACCGTCATAGGTCCAGCAGGATTATTGGTCAGCGCCATGACAATTGTCATGTTTTGTCCTGGAATGTGGCGCACTACCAAAGCTGAACCCTGAATTCCGGTCACAGCATTAGGGGTTTGAATTGTGGTGCGGCCTTGCCCTGGTGGAATCAAGAGCAACACGGTACCGTTGGAGAGCCGGAAGTTGCGGGTATTGGGCGTAAAGCGGAAAGTTGCCCGCTCCCCAACTCGCGCTAAAGAGCCATCATTGAAGCGCAATTCAGCTCGAGAAGCAGCCGCCGTCCTCAGCGCATCACCCGTGCTTAGAAAATCAGATACCCGTGCCGGACGAGCCGAGCGGCCTCGAGGAATAAGCTCAACTCGATTGAGTAAGGCGTTAATATTGGCCCGAGTCAGGGCAACATCAGCTTTAGCTGGAGATGGCAGCAGCAGAGCACTGGTTAAAAGAGCCAATCCAGCAATTTGAGTAAGGCGTTGACATAACACGGTAGCTATGACCTGTTTAGACAGCATTACGACCTTGCCTGGGTAACTGCACCGAACTTGGACGAATCAACTAACGCTCTCAACGAGCACAAACACCTACCTGCCAGTTATCAGTGGAATTACTGAGAAGCACCCTGACTCTTTAAACAGTCTTGATAATCTTACTTCATGACAGAGTGGGTTGGTTTTACAAATTTTTAACATGTTGTAATTTATTACAGCTCTCTTCTGTGCTCAGCGCGCTCAAATAGGGTTTAGCGAGTTTTTAGACTCAACAGAATTTTACTGAGCACTTCATCTTCTAAACCTTCTAAGGGGAATTACGGATAAGGCTAAGCTCTTCTCAAGCAGCAGAGCCTACCTTCCCCTTGACGCTTCCTTAAGCTAAGAGTTTCAGGACTTGCCTCCTGGCTTAAAGCACGAGCGGAGCTTGTGCCCTAGTCCGTTCACCCCCAAATCGGCTGGGGCAATTTGGGAATGAGTGGCTTTTACAAGGGGCTTGCCGGGGCAACAGGCGTATCTGCTGCCGGATTAGCAAGCACTGCGGGAATATCCGCCCCCGGGCCAGCTGGCGTTGCTGGTGTCGCGGGTACAGCCGGCGTACCTGCTCCCGGATCAGCGGGAGTTGCGGGGGTCGCAGGGGTACCCGCTCCTGGATTAGCTGGCGTCGCAGGGGTCGCGGGTACAGCCGGCGTACCTGCTCCCGGATCAGCGGGAGTTGCGGGGGTTGCAGGAGTCGCGCCTCCTCCCGGATTTCCAGGGGTCACGGGGGGCGTGGGAGTCACTTCCACACCTGGTTCAACAGGGCTAGGCACGGTTGGAGGAACCACCTCTGTAGGTTCGGGTGCTGCAGGCTTTTCTGGAATGGCTGGAAGCGAAATAGTGGGAGTTTCTGGAATTCCAGGAACCGCAGGGATGGAAATTACTGGCGTACCAATCAGCGGGTTAGAGGGAACTGGAGTAATCCCTGCCTCAGCCGTAATTGGGATACCTGACGGGGCTGTGGGCGTGGTGATGATTGCCTCACTGGGATTGGCAACTGTGGGGTCTCCAGCCGGAGAAGCAATAATAGGTGCCCCCACCGTCTCAACTGGCTCCCTCTCGGCTGACGTCACAGGATCAGAAGGTAGGGTAATTAGCTGATTTGAATTGCTTGACTGATTTGAGCCACTCCCATTAGTGATTAGCTGCCTAGTCTCCTCAGGTGGGGTTGCAGGTAAGCCATCAGCTCTAATCAGGTCAGGGGCGAGGACGGCGTTTTGGGCATTGAAAGGAGCTTGTTGATTGAGAGCCTGCCGGGTCTCTTCACGAACCGGCTGGAGGGGATCATCGGCATGGCTTTCAAAGCTTTCGTCACTTAGTCTTAGCCCATCAACTAAATCACTGGTTTGATGAAAGGCGCTAAGGTCGAATTCAACTATCTCAATTCGGTTCGGCTGCACCAGGGCCATCTGTCCTGCGTACAGGGCTGAGGTTTGTGTACCGTCTTGGCTGGTTACGGTCATCGGCCCAGCAGGGTTATTGGTCAATGCCATAACCAGGGTTAGATTGCGCCCTGGAATATGGCGGACCACCAGAGCCGAACCTTGAATGCCGGTAACAGCATTCGGGGTCTGAATCGTGGTGCGCCCTTGCCCAGGCGGAATTAACAGCAACACGGTCCCGTTGGTCAAGCGGAAGTTGCGGGTGTTGGGCGTAAACCGGAAGGTTGCCTGTTCCCCTACTCGTGCCAGTGAACCGTCATTAAAGCGCAATTCAGCCCGAGATTGGGCGGCTGTTCTGAGGGCATCCCCCGTACCCAAAAAATCTGACAGTCTTGCCGGTCGAGCCGAACGACCACGAGGTATAAGCTCAACTCGGTTGAGCAGAACATCAATATCAGCTCGAGTGAGGGCAACATCTGCCCTCACAGGAAACGCTATTAAGAGTGGCACCACTAAAGCTGCCAGGCCAGTAAGGCCGATAAATTTTTGACAAACCATACAATAGTTCCTCAGTGGAAGCCACCAGCTTTGAGAGAGGCCAGTGCACCCTAGGCTCTTTACTGTTATGCTTCCCCTAATCTTTTAGCGGTTAGCTAACCCGGCCAAGACAAGTCGCGAACAACGGTAGCCCTCTAACTATCATGCTATTTCTACTGCATGAAGTCATAGGGGTAGTTTTACGAAAAACTTACCAAGCTTGATTGACACTTAATGAAGCGCTTTGGGGGATGTCAGAGCTTCTCAGTAGAGTTAAAAAGGAACGGGAGTTCATCTTGAGAAAGCGTGGCAGCTGATTTTGTACTCAATGGCTGTATCAATGCCTCGTGGAGAGCACTGGTCTTGGGCTTAATGCTGCTTTTTTGCAGTCCTTCTAAAGCCCATATGGTTCCTTTAGAGACTGCTGAAGAGGCAGCGCCTTCTTCATGCCGCCTGGCCTTAGACAGTCCTAACCAAGACCACACAGACAAAACTGAGCAGGGATCCTGTAGACCGGCAGAGCCAAAGTCTGAGCTGGCTCTACCTGAGGCAGACCTAAAGAGTGTTTCTACCTCTGCTGCAGATTTAGGTGAGGTGCCCTTTGATCACAGGCTTTGGCCTTCTAATCCGCAGGTTCAGCTTGCTGAGCCAAATCCGATTGAAGCCAGCCCGAAATCTTTTGAGTTTAGCTTTGCCCAGCCAGACGTACCCCTAAAATCAGAGCTCTTTTCCCCACAGGCCATCCCTAGCAATACCATCGCTCAAAGCGCCCCTGCGGATCCAGATTCGGAAACAGAGGAAACCGAGATTGAAGGCGTAGATCCCGAACTGGGCATTATTCGCATCCGTACTGCAATTGAAGACCCTGAGCTAGGCATCATTCGCATTCGGGAGCAGCCCCTTATTCCAGAAGTGGCTGCTCAACAGTCCGCTCCCATAGCTTACTTAACTGGCAGGATCAGCCTGCTGGACAGCGACAATATCTTTTTGGCACTAGATCAGGTCCAGGGGTTGGTGGGCGATCAGTTAATTCGTCCAGGCGTTTCTCTGGGGCTATACCCGGCTCTGGGCCGAGAAACGTATTTGCTAGCGGTGGCCGATATCAACTTTCAGCGGTATTTCAATGTTGGTACAGCTAACTATGATGAGGTCCGCCTGCGGCTGGGTATTCGTCAGGGGCTGACACCGCGCAGCTATGCACAGCTGAGCTGGAGCCATCAGGGGCTTTTCCGGCCCGGCATTCAGGATCGTTTTTTTGCCAATGATTCGTTTGAACTGCTGCTGGCGCGACGCGATCCGCTAACTTCAGATATTGCCATCAATACCTACTATCAGCTGCAGCTCAATTTGAGCAACCCTCAATCCTTTGATCGCCTCATCCAGTTTGCCGGGATCTATGCCAGCTACCAAATTACCCCCCAGCTACAGGCCGGGCTTAACTACCAGCTCACCCTGGCTGACTACACTGCATTTGAGCGGTTTGATACTTACCAGCAAATCATTGGTCAGATGATCTACCAGATTACGCCGGAAGTGCGGGTCAGTCTGTTTGGGGGGTTTAGCTTTGGCCGCTCATCGCTGCCTAACGTCCGCTTTGAAGATGCGATTTTAGGCATTAACCTTGAGGGCACAGTACCTCTGTTTTAAGGAGGCGGGCTGGTAGTTTAGGCGGAAGGGGGCATTCCTGCTAAGGCGGGCGGGGTTAGCAGCCGGTTGATCAGCTGCTGTCGAGCTGTTAGCGCTGACCGAAAGTCGGGCTTGAGCTGGATGGCTCGGTTATAGGCCGTCATTGCCTGTTTATACGAGTCGAGCTTTTCTAGAGCCTGTCCTCGCTGGTACCAGGCCCAGTAGTTGTTGGGCTGAATTCGGGTTACCTGGCCGTAGGCTATGATGGCGTGTCGGGAGTGGTCCAGCTTATCTAGTACCGTTCCCAGTTTGAACCAGGCTACATGGTCATCGGGCTGCAGCCGCACCACTCGCTCATAGGAAAGGGCTGCCTCTCGCAGGCGCTGAAGATTTTCCAGCGCCATTGCTCGCATCAGCCAGGCGGCGGAGTCCTCGGCGTTGAATTCGATGGCGCGATCGCAAGCAGCAATTGCCTCATCGTAGTGCTGTAGCTGGTACAGCTGCTCAACCCGCTGCAGGCTTTGCAGCATTTGCCTGCGCCGCTCTAGGGCCAGGGCGAAGTCTGGCTGTAGCTGCACGGCCCGTTCATAGGCAGCCAGTGCGTCTTCCCCCCGACCCAGCTTTTCTAGCATCTGGGCGCGATCGCACCACACCCAATAGTTATCCGGCTGGATCCGCAGCACCTCGTCATAAGCGGCCAGGGCTCCCTCATAGCGATTCAGCGCCTCTAGGGCCTTAGCCCGCTTTAGCCAGGCCAGATAGTCCTCAGGCCGCAGCTGCAGCACCCGGTCGTAGGCCGTTACAGCAGCCTCGTGATCACCCAAGCCCTCATGGGCCAGCCCCTGCTTAAACCAAATGGCGTCGTGGCCGGGCTGAATCTGCAGCACCTTTTCGTAGGCGGCAATCGCCTCCCGATAGCGATTCTGGCTGAACAAATCATCCCCGCGCTCTAGCCAGGCCAGGTGAGTATCCCAAGCAGAGTAGCCGCTTTGGGCCAGGGTGATTGGGGTGAGATCGGCGTGGGCCGCCAGCGACAGCGTAGTCGCCAGCGACTCCAAAGCCGATAGGGCTGCTTGGGCAGAGGAATAGCGCTGCCGGTGGTCATAGCGAATCATCTTATCGAGGACCGCCTGCAGCGTTGGGCTAACTGTAACCAGGTCGTGCCAAGCCACCTCACTGGTGCGGGGATCTTTGCTGAGCCGCTTAGGATCAACGCCGGTCAGCGCCTGCAGCGCCAGCATGCCGACTGCATAGACATCGCTGCTGAGGCAGGGCTGGCCCGCGAGCTGCTCGTTGGGCATATATCCCAGCGAACCAATGGCCACCGTCATACTCACCTGGCTCTCAGGCTCTATCACCGGACCGCTGACCTGCTTGACCGAGCCAAAGTCAATCAGCACGATTTTGCCGTCGCTGTGCCGCCGAATGAGGTTGGAGGGCTTAATGTCGCGGTGAATGACCTGCTGCTGATGGACAAAATTGAGCGTGTTGAGAACGTTAATTAGCAGCTCTACCGTAGCCGCTTCGTCTAAAGGCCCCGTCTTCTGTAGCTCGTCGCTCAAGAGGGTGCCTTCGATATATTCCTGCACCAGGTAAAACTGGGCGCTTTCTTCAAAGTGAGCCAGCAGCCGAGGAATACACTCGTGGGTACCCAGCTGGTAAAGCGCCCGCGCCTCGGCATCAAACAGCCGCCGGGCCAGATCGAGTGAGTGGTCGTCGGCTTTTTGGGGCTTGAGCTGCTTCACCACGCAGCAGGGGTGATCTGGCAGGTGGCGGTCTTCGGCCAGGTAGGTTTGCCCAAAACCACCACCTCCCAGATAGCTCAAGATCTGGTATCGTCCACCGATTGCCTGGTTCAACATAAAGATGCACTGATGAAAAGATGAGGATGCGATCGCTGACTCGGGATAACCCCACAGGCGAAAGGAGGATTCGCCCATCCTCCAACCCCATCAGAACCAAAAGTCTTGAAACACATTAGCGCTGTGCAGACAGTGGCGTCCATCGTAGGAATACGGCTTTATTAAGCGCGCGTAAACAGCCCGAGATTTACCGAGGCTACCCCCATCCATTGAATAAGGAAAGTGTTCTCGTAGTGCCGGATACTACAGCCTTTTCATGGACACTTTACAGAGCCATGAACACCCTTGAAAGACCCCTCAAGCAATCCAGAGTGGGCGGATGGAAAGCCCAGGTAAAAAACCACAGTCAGCCCATTGGTTAACAACAACACTGCCCGCCAGCCGTAAAACACAAACATCGCTGCATCGGGCAGGAAAGCCCTGACCAACGCGGGCCAGGTTACCTGAGGCTGGGTGGGACGACGCAGAATTGCTAGATTGAGGACGAGATGACTGGTCGTATTCACACATTAGTTACATCAGGAGTGAGGGGTGACTCAACGCCCAATCTATCTTGACTACCATGCCACAACCCCGGTCGATCCTCGGGTGGTAGAGGCTATGATGCCCTTTTTTACCGAGCATTTTGGCAATCCGGCCAGCGTCACCCATGCCTACGGCTGGGCTGCCGAAGCTGCGATTAAACAGGCCAGAGCTACCCTGGCAGATGCGATCCACGCCACTCCAGAGGAAATTGTCTTTACCAGCGGGGCTACCGAAGCTAATAACCTGGCCCTAAAGGGGGTAGCTGAAGCCTATTTTGGTAAAGGCCGCCACCTGATTACTGTGCAGACTGAACACAGTGCTGTTCTCGATCCCTGCCGCTATTTAGAAGCTTTGGGGTTTGAGGTCACCTATTTGCCGGTACAGGCCGATGGCCTAATTGACCTGTCAGCCCTGGAAAATGCCTTTCGAGAGGATACGGTTTTAGTGTCGGTCATGGCAGCCAACAATGAGATCGGCGTGCTGCAGCCCCTGGCCGAGATTGGGGCCTGCTGCCGCCGCCGCAGTGTGCTGTTTCACACCGATGCGGCCCAGGCACTGGGCAAAATTCCGCTAGACGTGGATGCAATGCAGATCGATCTGATGTCGATGACGGCTCACAAGGTCTATGGGCCTAAAGGTATTGGCGCGCTCTACGTACGGCGGCGACAGCCCCGAGTCAAGCTCGCCCCTCAGCTTCATGGGGGAGGGCACGAGCGCGGCCTGCGCTCAGGTACGCTCTACCCGCCTCAGATCGTTGGCTTTGCCAAGGCGGTTGAGCTGGCTCTAGCTGAGATGCCTCAGGAGACCCTGCGACAAACGACCTTGCGGGAGCGGCTGTGGAGCGCGCTGCGGCAGCTACCAGAGCTCTATCTCAATGGCCACTCAGCCCAGCGGCTGCCCGGCAACCTAAACATCAGCATTGGGGGTGTAGACGGTCAGGCCTTACTGCTGGGCCTGCGCTCTACTGTGGCCCTATCCTCGGGTTCTGCCTGCAGATATACTACCCTGGCTCCTTCCCACGTCCTCACTGCCCTAGGTCGCTCCGAAGCTTTGGCCTACGCTTCTCTGCGCTTTGGGCTGGGCCGCTTTACTACTGTGGAGGAGATTGACCAGGTGGCGGAGGCTGCGATCGCAACTATTCAATCCCTACGACAGGCAGCTTTGGGGATGAAGGGGTGAGGGAGGAACGTGCGAGGGGTTGGGGTTAGGCGTTTTCTGGGTGGGGTTGAAACGGCAAACAGTAGCGGTCACGGCCTTGGGCCTTGGCCAGGTAGAGGGCCTGATCGGCAGCCAGAATTAGGCCAGCGGGCGCATCGGTCGGCACAATATCTAGACTGGCAATGCCGATGCTGATGGTTACCAGGGCTGGGGGACCGGTTTCCGTTACTGCAATTTGCAGCTGGCGAACTGCGCTCAAGACGCTTTCAGCTAGAGTGATTGCTCCCTCCAAAGGGGTGTCGGGCAGCACCAGGGCAAACTCTTCTCCCCCGTAGCGGGCAATTAGGTCGCCAGGGCGCTTCAACACCTGGGCCAGGGTGCGAGCGATGGCCCGCAGACAGTCATCTCCGGCTAAATGGCCGTAGGTATCGTTGAAGCGCTTGAAGTGATCGACATCGCAGAGCATCAGGGCCAGGCAGGTGTTGTACCGCCGCTGCCGACGAAACTCCGTCTCCAAGTACTCATCAAAAAAGCGGCGGTTGGCCATCTGAGTCAGCCCGTCGAGGTGAGCCAGGCGGTTGAGTTCCTGGTTGGCCCGGTGCAGCCGCCGGTAAAGCTCCACCTGCTGAATCGTCACCGCTAGCTGATCGGCAACCCGCGTCATCAGCTGCGCGTCATCTTCTAGCCAGGTGCGAGTGCGATCGCACTGGTGCAAGCACAGCATGCCCCTGACCTTGCCCTCGAACCGGATAGCAATGGCCAGAAGAGCCCGAATGCTGTTGCGCCGAAAAAACGGCTGTAGGGGCCGCAGCCAGTCTGCGGCGGCTACATCTGCGACCGTCACTACCGAGTCTTGGGTAAATAGGGCCTGCACTAGCGGGTTGTCAGTAATCGGCATGTTCTTATCGGGCAGCGGCTCCACCCCCGATGCCGCCCGACTGACGCAGTAGACAAAGCTATCATCCGTGTCGCGGCCCAACCGAATAATGCTGCGGCTGACAGAAAACGCTGAGATCAGCCGTTCGGCGGTCTGATTTAGAATCTGCTCAAGGTTGAGGGAGGTGCGAATGGCCTGCACCATTTCATTCAGCAACGCCTCCTGATGCGCTTGGCGGCGGCTCTGCTCATAGAGCTGGCTCTGCTGAATGGCAATGCCTACCTGCAGTGAGATTTGCTGCATCAGGTCAACCTCCAGTTCCTGCCAGGCGCGAGGAGCGGCGCAATGCTGGGCCACCAGCAGGCCCCAGAGGTGGTGCTGCCGCGAAAGAATCGGCACCACGACGTGGGCCCTTACCTGATAGGGCTTTAGCAGGGCCAGGTAGCAGAGGCTCATGTCTGCCGTTTGCAGATCGGGTATCACCTGAACATGGCCGCTGCAGTACTTTTCTAGACAGGGCGTCAGCAGCAGGCAGGGGTCGCTCAGCACCACCTCCTGCATAGAGGCGTAGTCTCCCGCCAGAGACTCTGCAATGACAACGCCGCTGCCGTCCGGCTCTAGCCGGTAAATGATCACTCGATTGACCTGCAACAGCTGCTGAACGGCCTCGGTGGTCGTCGTCAGTACTACTCCTAAGTCCAAAGATTGCCGAATCGCTAGAGCAATGGTGCTGAGAATTCGCTCCCGCTCGGCCTGCTGCCGGAGTCGCTGCTCTAGCTGCTTGCGCTCAGTAATGTCTCGAAACACCAAAACACCGCCCAGCAGCCGGCCCGGCTGATCGCGGATGGAGGCAGCTGAGATGGTGATGTAGCGCGTTGTACCCTGCCGAGTCTGCAGCTGGCAGTCCTGGGAGAGCGGCCAGCCGTTTGACAGGCTGAGGGCCTGCCGCAGCAGATGGGGTGTGGGCGCTGGCTTGACCTGGGCTTCGCTCTGAGCCTCCAGCAGCACCAGTATAGCCTCCACGGGTTGCCCAATAGCAGCCTGCCGGGCCCAGCCGGTCAATACTTCAGCTACCGGGTTGAGAAAGTTTACCAGCCCCTGGGCATCGGTCGTGATGGTGCCATCCCCCAGGCTTTCCAGGGTGGTTAGCAGCTGATTTTCTGAACTTTCCAGGTGCTTCTCCTGGCGATGGCGGTGCAGCGCAATTTCAATGCTGGTCTGCAGTTCACGCCAGCGAAAGGGCTTGACGATGTAGCCAAAGGGCGAAGTTGCGATCGCGCGCTGCACCGTCATCTCATCGGCGTAGGCAGTCAGAAAAATCACCGGAATGCTGAACTGCCCCTGAATTGTTTCAGCCGCCTCGATACCGTCAATTGCGCCAGTCAGCCGAATATCCATCAGCACTAGATCAGGCCGCACCAGTCTGGCGGTGTCAATCGCCTGCTGACCAGAGACGACTTCATCGACAATCTGATGCCCCAGCTGCTCTAGCGCCTCCCGGATATTCCAGGCCGCAATCGGCTCATCTTCAACAATCAAAACATTGGCCATAGACAGGAGCAGCCGCGAACGGAAAATGAGCAGCGCCTCTCATTGAAGCGGTCTGTTAGGGGAAGACTGAGGTAGACCAAACTGGACTTTAAACGACGTTTGCTGTCCCCGCTCTACGGTCACCTGGCCCTGAATCCGCTGGGCCAACAGCCTGACCAGCTTCAGGCCCATAGAGCTAAAGCGCTCCAGGTCAAACGCAGGCGGTAGGCAATCGCCAGCGTGACTCACCGCCAGGCAGTAGCGGCCTGGGGCCAGGCAGTTCAGTGCTATTTCCAGGGTACCCGCTGGGCTCTGAGAAAATCCGTGCTTCAAAGCATTGGTCACCAGTTCATTCAGGATGAGGCCTAGGGAAATGGCCAGGTCGCTGGGAACATCAAAGGTTTCATCTACCGCCAGGCTTAGCTGCAGGGCGGCATTAGTTCCGTAAATTTTAATCAGGCCAGCCACCAGACGGCGGACATACTGAGCGAACTCGATCCGCGACAGATTGCCGGACTGATAGAGGGTTTCATGAATCAGGCCCATTGCAATTACCCGATTTTGGCTAGAGAGCAGCGCCTCCTGCACCACACTGTCCTGAATCCGGTTGGCCTGTAGCTCCAGCAAACTAGAAATGATCTGCAGGTTGTTCTTAACCCGGTGGTGCACCTCTGCTAGCAGCAAATCCTTCTCCCGCAGCGATGCCCGCAGCTCTGCTTCTGCCTGTTTACGCAGGCTAATATCCTCCACGATGCCGGTGATATAGCGAGGATTACCGCTGTCGTCGTGGACAACCGACAACGTAACCTGGCTCCAAATGGCCTCACCGTTTTTACGCAGGTAGCGCTTTTCCAGAGAGCAGGCCGGCTGTTGCCAGGTTAGCTGATCCAGCTTCACCCCGGCCTTGGGCAGATCTGCTGGATGCGTGATGCTCTGAAAATTGAGGGCTATCAGCTCTGCCTGGGTATAGCCCAACAGCTGGCACAGGGCCGGGTTAACCCAGAGAAAGCGGCCAGCTGGATCGCAGTGGCAAATGCCCACAGCGGACTGCTCTGAGGTCGAGCGGAAGCGAACCTCACTCTCGCGCAGCGCTGTTTCAATCTGCTTGCGGTGGTTAATGTCGATCGCCATCCCTAGGATTTGGGTGGGTTCTGCCTGGGCATTGCGCGCAAACACCACCTCCCGCGACTGCAGCCAGCGCCAGGAACCATCAGCGTGGCGGGCCCGGTACTCCACATCAAACGCTTCGCCATCCCGGCTGTGCAGCAGCCGCTCCAGGTGGGGCTGCACCACTGCCAGATCCTCCGGGTGAACGAGGTTAGCAAAGAACTGAACGCCCTGCTGCTGCACCTCTGCTGCCGTAAAGCCCAGCATTTCTTCAACCTGGCGGTTGACGTAGAGATTGACAAAGTGCTCCAGGTCAACGATGTAGAGCATTTGGGGCGTAGTGTCTGCGATCTTCTCAATCAAGCGCCTGCTGTGGGCTAGCTCCTGTTCGATGCGCTGACGCTCCGCCCTGTCGGTACCGCTGCCTAGCTGCCCTGGAGCTTGATGGCCGGTCTTTGTCACGGGCAGGCCGAGAGCCTGATAGCAGCGCTGCAGCAAGCCCGTCTCTGCCATGCTATCCGCAGGAGATGCGATCGCGGCTTCAGAAGATGGCGCTTCCATTGCTGGAGTCAGCAGTTCCTCCAAGCGGGCCAGGTGCGCCCTCATGTGTTGAGTGGTGGCCTGCAGCGCAGTACGATTCTCTGAGACAGAAGAGACGTTTACCTGTTGCTGCAGCACCTCCAGGCTTTGCCAGCACGCCTGCAGAGCGCAATAGACCTCTGTTGTCATAGTCGTTGTTGTTTGGTAGCTAGTCTTCCCGCTGGGGCAGGCATTGTTACATTTACCTGAACAGACGATAGCTTGAAAGCCCTCTGGCTTTAGCCGAGGGATGAAAAGCAACGGCGGCTTTAGCCGCCTTTACCCATCGGGTAATAAATAGCGTAATAAGCGTATGCCTAAAGTCACCACCACGCTTAAGCTAAAGTTCCTTGACCTCAATCAGGCTAAGGCTGACTTGTTTGCCCAGATGACGACTGAATGTACGTCGCTGGCAAATGAGCTGCTTAAGGTGCCGATGGCTGAGCGGCGCAAACTCACTACGGCTAAGGTCGCCACTGAACTGTCTTCGGCGCTAGCTAATCAGGTGATCCGCAACGTGACTTCCAAGACCGCTAGGAAGGTGAAGGAGTATCGCAAGATGCTACCTGAAGCCAATAAGCAGAACTGGAAGGTTGCGAAGGTGGGGGATACCTACTCGGTTAGCTTCCCTACGCTCAAGGGCGTTAAGCGCGTGCCGCTAGCTGTTATCAATCCCCGTCACGCAGCGATGCTAGACAGGTTGATGGCTGGCGAGGTTGAGCAAGGTTCACTCAAAGTAGCGCTGATCCGAGGTCAGTGGTTTGCGTTGTGCAGTGTCACCCAGGAAGTTCCTGCGGTGGCTTCAGTTAATCGGGTTGGATGCGACCGTGGGCAGAACAACATTGCTGTCATTGCTACACCTGAGGGTCGTTCGCAGTTCTTCAAGGGTAGCGAGGTTAAGCATCGGCGTAGGCGGTATCAGCGAATCAGAACTGAGCTTCAGAGGGCTGGCAAAAAGCGGGCGCTCAAGAGGCTCAACAACAAAGAAGCCCGCTGGATGCGTGAAGTTAATCACGCTATCAGTAAGGCCATTGCCCGGTTCGCTGACTACCACAACGCCGATGTCGTCATGGAGGATTTGTCGGGGTGCCGTGGCACTATGCGACAGTCCAAGAAGCAGCGCGGGGATGCTGGCAACAGTCGGCACCGCTGGGCATTCTATGACCTTCAGCAAAAGACGGCATACAAGATGGAGTTACTAGGCAGGCAGTTGATTCTGCGGCCCGCTCCCTACACTAGCAAGTCAGACAACCGCAACGGCATTCTAGGCAAACGTGACAGGCATAACTTTGTAGGCTTCGATGGCTACCAGGTTAATGCCGATCAAAATGCAGCCCGGAATATCGCGCAGTGGGATGGATTTGCGTGTCCTTTGGGGCTATACGTTCCTCAGGATGGGGTCTTTGACAGCCCCCAGGACTTCGGTTCTCCCTCGGCTTCTGGCTGTGCAGAAATGCAAATGGGAAACTCAGTGAATACGCAGTGGCCTAGTGCTGCTGTGGGCTAGAACTGAGAATCCCCGTCGCTTTAGCGCGGGGAGTGTCAAGACCTGTTTCTTCAAAATGGATTTCGCTGCCGCTGCTCCGAGGCCAAGACAGCTCGGCGAGTGGCTATTAAGGCTCCTGGCTCGACCGAAATGGAGGAAATTCCCCACTGCACTAGAGCATCGATCAGTTCAGGATGGCGTACCGGAGCCTGCCCGCAAATAGAGCAGGCCAATCCCTGCTGGCGGGCAGTCTGAACGAGATGGGCCAGGGCAGCGATGACGGCGGGGTGGCGCTCGTCGTAGGCTGAGGCCATGACCGGCTGGTCTCGATCTACGGCCAGAAGCAACTGAGTCAGGTCGTTAGTGCCAATGGCAATGCCCTGCACCCCAGCTCGCCGGTAGGCAGGCAGCAAAAACAGCACCGAGGGCACTTCGGCCATGATCCAGAGCTGAAACGCCGGAGTCTGAAAAAGGCGGGCCTGCTCGACCCACTGGCGGCAGACCCCAAACTCCTCAACGGTACGGACAAAGGGCAGCATTAGCTGCAGGTTGGTGTGCCCCTGGCGCTGCAGTGCGGCCAGAGCGCCTAGCTCTAGCTTGAACAGGCGTGGGTCTAGCTGATAGCTGAAGGTGCCGCGAATACCGAGCATAGGATTGGGTTCGGCAGGAGGGCTGCCCGCTAGGCTGATCCACTCGTGCGATCGCAAGTCCAGCGAGCGATACCGCACAGGCCTGGGCGCAAAAGCTGCCAGGATAGGGGCCAGTTTTTCGACTAGCCGGGCCTGCAGATCGACCCCATATCCGGCAGTTACCCACTGCTGCGGATGGCGACCCTCCAGCATATCGATCAGCAGCCACTCTGAGCGCAGCAGCCCCACCCCGTCTATTTGTTCTAGGGGCAGGTCGCCCAACCGCTGCACCTGACTCAGATTGACCATGACCTGGGTGGCTGAAGAGCCTGCGGCAGCGCCAGGCGAACCGGGCAGATCCACCGGGGGGTCCGCTGCCTGAGCAAAGCTCCGGCTCTCGAACAGCGGCCGGCCGGTTTTGTCTTCAGGCAACAGGTAGACGATGCCCCGGTCGCCATCGAGCCAGAGCGCATCCCCCGTTTTGAGCAGTTCGGTTGCCTGGGGAGCTCCCACCACCGCCGGAATATTGAGTTCTCGCGCCAAAATAGCGGCGTGGCAGGTAGCCCCACCGCGCACCGTAACAATCCCCGCTACCCCTTGAAGCCGCACACACATCTCAGGCTGTAGATCGGGCAGCACCACAATACAGCCCAGCGGCAGCGTCATCTGCGCCGCTAGCGACCCTGCCTGTAGCACGACTGCTGGGCCAATCGCCCGGCCCGAGGCGGCCCCAATGCCCTGTACAACTCCACTAATTTCTGGCAGCAGCGCCTCATAGTGGGGCGCTGCAGTCTCGGCCTGGCCTGGGATGGCTCCTGGAGGTTGGTCCGTGACCAGCACATCTGCCTTCAGGGCTTCCCACCAACGGCTGGCCTGAGTGATCACAATACTGGACTGTCGGGTTTGGGGATGCTTGTAAATTAGCCACTCCAGCCGCACCGGCAGGCTCCACTGCTGCTGCACCTGGCGGCCCAGGCGCAGCAGTTCCTGCACCTGCTCCAGAGTCAGGGGCGCAGGCAGCTCGGGCTCTTCTCGAACCTGCACCACCAGCCCCGCAGAACCGACCATTGAGGGTTTTTCTCGCAGCCGGTAAACCCGCTCCTGATAGCCTGACTGCCAGCTGATCCGCTCTAGCTGCTGCAGGTTGCCCTGGCAGCGGGCCGGCACAGCTTCTCCTTGAGCCAGTGCCTGCCCCAGCCCCAAAACCGCTTCCAGGGAAAAGGCTCTTTCGCCCAAAACGACTGTTCCGCTGACCTCAGAGGGATAAAGGGGCTGCACCAGCGCTGCCAGCCGCACCTGCCGCAGGCTCTGGCAATGCCGTCGCCAAACCATGAGGTTGCCTGCCCGCAGACCCTCTGCCCAGAGCTGCTTTAGTTCGGCTGCGATCGCATCTGGGCGGGCCACGCAGGGGCGAGCCGTTAGGAGGCCTAACAGCTCAGCCGCTTTCTGGGGCGTTCCTGGTTCCTGATCGGCTAAAAACAGCGACGGTCGCAGCAGCAGCCAGGGAGCCTGCACGGACTCCAGCACCGGGCTCAGATCCAGGTTCAAAGGATGCTCTAACAACGCCTGTCGCAGGGCCTGGGCCATCTGCCGGAGGGCTTGAGGCTGGTCTGGGTTTAGCTGGCTGAGATCCCCTTTGTCAGCAGTTTGGACCACCTCGGTCAACAGGTCGCTCCAGGCCTCGGCCAGCAGCACTCCCCCCTCGACCACCGGCAGGCCTAGCTGCTTGAGGTCTCGGAGCGCCATTGCTTTTTCACCGACTGCAGCAAGATCTGCATCGGCTATTTGAGCCAGCAAGCGAAAAGGAAGCATTGATCAGGTTGATGAGTTACGGGGCAGTCGGGGCCTGCATGGACAGCAGCGGCAAAACTTCCGATCACCATGAACCCTTGCCCAGTTTCCTGAAAAAGATGCCGCAAATCGCCCACCTTCATTATGAAACCTGGGCGTTCTTCAAGTACATCTACGACTAGAATTCCTGGGCAGCCACAGTCGGTTTTACCGACTCAACCGAGGCCAACTTTCATAGAAAGCGTTTCATAGACAGAGCCAAAGCACCCAACAATTTGCCGAGGTTCCTTAGATCTACGCTTCTGCTGCGATCGCAGCAGAAGCCAGAATGGGGTCAGCACTCTGATGCACTCTACCTGATGCAACCTATGGGTATGCCCAAACCTGCAGCGGCGCTGACCGTGCCCCTGACCCAACTGCTCAACGTTTTTTTGACCTCGCCTTGCCCGCTGTGCGATCGCACCTCCCCCAACGGCATTTGCCCCAGCTGCCGTAAACGGCTGGAGCAGGAGCGTCTGTTGGCTCCGCTCCAGGGGCTACAATCGTCCCTGCCGGTCCTGGCCTGGGGCGGTTATCAGGGATCTTTGCGGCAGGCCCTGGGGCTACTCAAGTATCAGCATAAGCCTGCTCTAGCCCAGCTTTTGGGCAGCTATCTGGGGCAGTGCTGGCAGCAGCAGCCAAAGTTATCCCAGGCCCAGACAGGACAGCCCGTTGTCGTGCCCATTCCCCTGCATGTCGATAAGTTGAGCCAGCGCGGCTTTAATCAGGCCGAGCTGCTGGCCTACTGGTTCTGCCGCCAAACCCAGCTGCCCCTGGCCTCCCAGGGACTGGTGCGGGTACGGACGACTCAGGCTCAGCACGGCTTAGGTGCCCAAGCCAGGCAGCGCAACTTAGACGGAGCCTTTGGCCTGGGGCCAGCTTTTCATCACCATCGTCCCTCTGGGCCAGTTTTGCTGATCGATGATATCTACACCACGGGCGCTACCGTTCTCTCGGCAGCCCAGACGCTGAGGCACTACGGCATTTCTGTCGTTGGGGTCGGCACTATCGCTCGGGCCATGCCCTCAGCAGCACTGGAGCAGTCCTGAATGAGCGCTTCTAGAGCCTTGAAAATAGGGGCAGGATCGAGCCCGGTAATCATTTCAAAGTAGCTGGGCGTTAACCGGCTCTCAACGACCGAGTCCCAGCCCTGCAGTACCTGGTGGGCTGTTTCTAGAAACTCAATGCCCCGCAGCAGCGGCACCCGCAGCCATTGCTGCACCAGAGTTTCGACAATGGCTAGCTCGATTAGGGGCTCTGGAAACGCCTGCATTAGGTTAGTCAAATAGTCGTCAAAGGGAGCCGGATCGTCTCCGGTTAATCCGTAGCTGGCAACGATGTGACGAATGCGCTGGTGGTGATTAAAACAGGTATTTTGCATGGTTTAGACGGTAGAAAACCCCCTACTCCTGACGCGATTTGAGCCTCGGCTTTACTCCTAGAAGACTGGTTTAGAGGCACTTTAAGGAGCTTGCTTTTGCACCATTACTCCTTTTACCGCTGTCTATTTTGACGCTGCACCTGGCCCTCAAAGACATTGATCGGCTGGGTCAGTAACCTCGGCTATCGGCCTTAAATTGCTCAAAACACTCAAAACGCTCAAACTTTGATAGATGCCACCATACAATACTTCCAAATGGCCTCAGACGGGTTATCTCATAATTCTTAATTTCCTGATTGCGTTTGTTTTTAACCCGTAAGTCTTCCCGGTAAACCAGGCAAAAAAAGGAACTTAGCTCAGTTTAGATTTCATCATTTCGGCAACCTGCTGAATGGGATCTCTACAAAATTTCCTTATCCCTGCAGCATGACTGCGACAGGTCGGCAAGGCCGCTACTCTTTTTGGGGCTCCCCTTGCAGCTGCGGCCAGGTTGCTACAAAAATGGCAGTTTTTAGCCCAGGGTCAACTTAAGATCAAAGCATCTCAAGCCCTTGCCTTTTCGGTTGGCTCAAGCCTATGTCTGACGCTTCCTCCGATTCTTTGCTGCTGCGGCAGTGCCGTTTGGCTCACCAGTCTGCTGACGATCCCTTGGTAGATATCGCCATTGAGGCTGGGCGCATTGCTGCGATCGCACCCCACCTGGACCGACCCACTGAGCATACGCTGGCGGTCAACGGTCAGCTGGTCAGCCCTCCCTTTGTCGAATCCCACATTCACCTCGACTCGGTGCTGACTGCCGGGCAGCCCCGCTGGAACCAGAGCGGCACCCTGTTTGAAGGCATCGACATCTGGCGCGATCGCAAGCAGAACCTCAGCCTGGAAGATGTCAAGACGCGGGCCATTACCGCGCTCAAGCTGCAGGCCCAGCAGGGAGTGCTCTTTGTTCGCAGCCACGCCGACGTTAGCGAAGCCAGCCTCACCGCCCTCAAAGCCCTGCTAGAGGTGCGCGAAGCCGTCAAAGACTGGATCACCCTACAGGTCGTGGCCTTTCCCCAAGACGGCATCTACAGCCACCCCGACAATGAAGCCCGCCTGGAGGAAGCCCTGAAGTTGGGCGCAGACGTCGTGGGCGGCATTCCCCACTACGAGCTGACGCGGGAAGACGGCGTGCGCTCGGTGCACCGCATCTTTGACTTGGCCGAGCGCTACGACCGGCTGATTGACATCCACTGCGACGAAATCGACGACGATCAGTCCCGCTTTTTGGAGGTGGTTGCCGCCTGCGCCATTCGCTGCAGCTGCGGCAGTCGAGTCACGGCCAGCCACACCACCGCAATGGGGTCTTACAACAACGCCTACGCCTTCAAGCTGATGGGCTTTTTGCAGCGCACTTCAATCAACTTCATCGCCAATCCGCTGATCAACATCACGCTTCAAGGCCGCACCGATACCTACCCCAAACGGCGCGGCGTCACCCGCGTCAAAGAACTCTGGCAGAGCGGTTTCAACGTCAGCCTGGGGCACGACTGCATTCAAGATCCGTGGTACAGCTTGGGCACCGGCAATATGCTCGACGTGGCCAGCATGGCAGTTCACGTCTGCCAAATGACAGGGCTAGAAGAAATCAACGCCTGCTACGACATGGTCACCCACCACGGCGCACGCACGCTGCACCTGAAGGACTATGGCCTGGAGGTCGGCAATGCAGCCAACCTGATTGTGCTGGATGCCGCCGACCGCTACGACGCTATTCGCCGCCGCCCGGTGGTCAAGGCCGTCATTTCCCAGGGCAGGCTGCTGGTCGAAACCGAGCCAGCCCAGACCCAGTGGCACTGATTTATGACTTGAAGTAATCAATCCGGCAGCCGGGCCTCGACGTGGATTGCGATCGCATCTAGGCTAGCCACCGCCGCCGTAAACTGGCCCGCCGCATTTACCGTAATCACTTCGGCCTGCCCCTGACAGCTTCGCCCAGAGGGAGCCAATCCGCCCTGAATCACGTTGCAGTACCGGCCAGCGGGCAGCTGGGTGGTGAAGGTGCGGCGCAGAGGAGCCGCTTCCCGGTTGATCACAACAAAGCCACGATTGCCCCGACCAAAGGCGATCTGGTTGTGGCCGTTGCTCCACCAGTCAGTGAGCGCTGGAAAAGCGGCTGTGGCGTTTCGAAAGCCCACCATCTGACCGATCGCAGTCCAGCGGTGCTCACAGACCCAGGCTTGAAAGCAGGTATCTGAGCTGCCCTGATGCACGCGCCGAGTCTGACCAGCCGCATCGGCAGGCGGCCCCTGGTCACTATCAGAAAAGGGAAAGCTTGACATCACCTGAGGCGTGCCGTAGGGGTGGGCCAGCATGAAAACGTTGGCCAGCAGGTAGAGCGGCCGCTGTTGGTGGGTCAGATAGTTGCCGCCGCCGCCGTGGCCCCGCTGCTTATCGTGGTTATCGATAAAGACAACGGCCTGGCTAGACGGCGCTAACCCCCAGGCCTCCCCCAGGCTGACCAGATCGGCAAGCTGACGGCCCTCCTGGGCCAGAAAAGCCTCACTCACCAGCCGCCCATACTCAAACTCGATCACATTGCCATAGGAGTAATAGCTCTGCTTCTTAATCGCCTCTGTGCCGGGATCGATCACCTCTTGATAGATATAGAGACCCGGCCCAACCTGCTGCTGCAGCTGAGCCAGAATGGTGCCGATTTCTTGCGATCGCATATGCTTAGCCGCGTCAATGCGAAACCCACCGACCCCCAAGCTAACCAGATCCTGCAGGTAGGCCACAATCTGGGCCTGCACGTGAGCTGATGCCGTATCAAGGTCGGCTAGGCCAACCAGCTCACACTGAGTCACGTTCTCGGCGTTGCCGTAATCAGATATCGGCCGACGGCAGGCGTTAAAGTCTTCTGCCTGATAAAGGCCCGGATAGCTGTACTTAGTAAAAGCCGTGCCGCCACTGCCGGTGCCGCCATCGATTCCGGCCATATGGTTAATTACGGCATCGGCATAGACCCGCACACCAGCCTGACGGCAGCGCTGCACCATGGCCGCAAACGCCTGCCGGCTTCCGCTGCGGCTCTCTAAGCGATAGCTCACCGGCTGGTAGCGCTGCCACCAGGGATAGCCCTGCTGCGGCAGCACCACGTGTTCCTGGGCAGGCGACACCTGCACTCCTTGAAATCCCATTGGCCCCAGGTATTGTTCACATTCCTCGGCCACGTCGTCCCAGGTCCACTCAAACAAATGGACAAATACCGTTTGGGAAGAGGCTGGGGCAGGCGGAACAGCGAGGCTGGCGCTTTGGGGATACCGCGCCGCCACTAGCACCACCATCCCCAGCAGGGATACCCCACTCATGAGCCACTTCCACATAGGTCTTCTCGTCAATTCTTAAAGGGGTTGGAATCGAGTTCTCCCTGATCCAATCAGGCCGGGAAGCTGCGGTTGTTGCCACCGGTTGACTGACGCCGTCGCTGCGCCGGGGCAAAATTGATACCTCTAGAAGTAGCCTAACCGCCCCTAGCCGTCTGGTTAATAGTAAGCCATTGCAGATGGGCTAGTTTTGCCCCTTGCCTACCCTAGTTAACCCAATGCCCTGTCTCACAGCACACTGCTGGCGGCCAACAGAGCCCATAGCGCTAAGCCAGAAAGCTTACCCATACAAAAACCTCAGGCCAGGGCCTGAGGCAGGTGCTGTGAGACTAATAACCTAGAGAACCTAAGGTTGAGACCGGTTGCCTAATTCACTCCCTGCTGAGGTGCGGGAGCCGCTGCGGGAGCAACCGGATCACCCACAGGAGGATTCGCTACAGGAGCTTGAGAGGCTCCGGTTGCCCCTGCAGGGGTATCAATCGCTGGTGGAGTGGCGCTCCTATTTTCTGTCGCTGAGGGGGCAGGCGTCACCTCCACATTAATCCGCTGCTGGGGGGGCGGCTCAACCGTGATAGGAGGCGGTTGAGGCACATTGATGTTAATGTCCTGTTCTCCAGTTGCTTCTGGCTGAGATTGGGTAGGTTGGGTCTGCTCACTGCCCAGATCCCGTCCTAAGTAAAAGAATGCACCAATACCCAATACGGCTAGTGCGAAAACTAGCACGCCAATGACTAGCCCTCCAACAGCACCAGCACTGTCACGGTAGGCTTGCTCGCCCCGGAGTCGCTCATTTTCTCTGGCTAATCGATTGCCTTGAGCGACGGTATTGTGTTTTGCTTGAGCATTTCGCAGACGCTCATTCTCCTCAATTAGCTCCGCTTCTCTAGCCATGCGGGTGTTGTTCGTCAGTCTAGACGAATCATCTGCCTCGTAAGGATTTCTTGGTTGCATAGCCTTTAGCCAACTCCGTTCTTAAAGGGTCATTAAATATGACTCATTACAATTTGCCCATTTTCAATAGAAATGCCTTCCTTCCAAAGACATTATTCTGCTAATTCTTCCGGCATAGCAAAGACCAACTTAGGGGCAGCAACTGGGCTCAAAGCAACATTCTTTAACCTCATTTCTTAAACTTCATAAAGGAAAAGAAATTAGCAGAATGAATAGAAAGCCCTTCGCCAAGTCCTACCCGTCCCGTGCACCTATTTCTTTAAGCTATTTCTTTAAACCGTTATTTCTTAGAATTTCCTGAGCGTTTTTCAAATCATGCTTCTTTGGGAAGCGCCAAGATACCAAGTTCTATAGACGTGAGCCAGCATACTTTTTCGCCCTTAAGACAGATACTCCTTAAGACGCTCTTTAATATCTTAAAGAAGTTGACACATGAAAGGTAACAATATGTCTACCGAAGAACGCGCCAAAGCCGCTGCCAAGAACGTAGAAGGTAAAGCTCAAGAAGGGCTCAGCAAAGTAACCGGCGATCCTGAAGATAAGACCAAAGGCAAAGCCAAGCAGACCGAAGCTGGGGCTCGTAACATCAAGGAAGATGTTAAGGACGCCTTTAAATAAAGGGCATTAGCTTTGAGCATGAGAAAGCTTAGCTTAGATAACTAAAGAAGCCTGGGGAGCAAGTGTTCTCCAGGTTTTCTTGAAAAAGTAAGCCTAAAAAATCAATCCAGTTTGCAAATTTATTTATAGGAGAACTCAAATGCTGAACCTGATTGCTCAGTCCCTCACGGTAGAGTCTCTGAATTTAGATATTCTTGAGGCTGCTTTTGAGCTCTACCTTGAAGCTCCACAGGAAAGCCATCCAGTAATCAGCCTAAAGACCCTCTCCAAACGAACAGGGTCTTCACCCTTGAAGTGCCGAAACGCAATCGTTGAAGCTTGTAAAATGGGTCGTTTTCCTAACTGCTCTCTCTCCCTTTAAACGGTGCTCCTTCCCTGGTTTTGGCTAGAGCCCCAATGCCATTATGGTGTCTAGTTCAGAACACATTAGGTTACAAAAGGTCTGCCATCTGAAAGAGCAAGGTCTACACCAACAGAGCGACAAACTTTTTAGACGAGGTGAGTAGGGTAGGGGCATAACCAACGGGAAGTTTTCCCCCGGAAGTTGGTATTAGCTTGTACCAGTAGGAGACTCAACTTATGGCTTATACAACTGAACAAAACACAGGCACCGAGAACAGACAGTATGACTTGGTGAGCGTTCTTTACCATGCTTTGGAAGGAGGCGCGACCATTGAGCAATACATCTCAGATGCTCAGAATGCAGGTGACGAAGAGGCAGCTTCCTTCTTTCAGGAAGTTCAGAGCCAGTACCGGCAGCTAGCTGACCGGGCCAAATCACTGCTGAAAAGCCGCATTTAGTCGCTTCGCTGATAGTCAATCTGTTGATTAGCGATAGCTGAATTCTAGGCAGGACAAACTATGGTTTGTCCTGCCTACAGAAGTAGGTGTCTCTCCTCACCGACTGGTCAGAGAGAGCAGGTGATTGTCAAAATGGAGAGCGGCCAGGGCCGGTTCGGTTCGCACGCGGATCAAGTAGCGTTCGGGTTGGAGTGCGATCGCACGCTGCAGCCTTTCCAAAGCCCAATCAGGGCGGTCGAGCTGAGCATAGCAGCAGGCCTGGTGAAAATAAGCCGCAGCCTGATTAGGGTCAATCGCCTGAGACTTATTGAAGGCTTGAATAGCCTCTTCAAACCGTTTGAGCTTACGCAGAGTTAGCCCCAGCGCTAGCCAACCCTCAGCGTGGTGAGCCTGTCGTTTGAGCGCTTGCTCCAGGCTGGCTTGTGCGCTCTTGTAGCGCCGCAGTTTACCTAAAGTAACTCCCTTTAGAAACCAGTGGTGGTGGTTGAGGGGGTCTAGGTGAGTGGCCTGCTCTAGCTTTTCCATCGCCTCGGAGAAGCGCCCCATCTGCCGCAGGACATGGGCTTGGTAGTGGTAAATTTTGGAGTTAGCAGGATCTAAGGTTAGGGCCTGGTCGAAGCATGAGATTGCTTCTTCATACTGTTTTTTTTGCGCCAGCAGGTAGCCCAAGCAGTTCCAGGCTTGGCCGCAGTCCGGCCGATGCTTTATGGCCGTCTGCAGACTGTCCACGGCCTGCTGATGACAGCCCAAGTGGTATAGCGCTAAACCTCGATTAAACCAGATCCGGTAGGCGGTTGACTCCAGGGCAAGGGCTCTGTCATAGCTCTTTACCGCAGTCATATAGTCTCGCAGCTGATGTAGGGTTTCGCCCCGCTTATACCAGGCCCGAGCGCTGTCTGGCTCCTGCTGCAGGGCGCGATCGTAGGCAGACACGGCATCAATTAAGAAGCCGCAGCAAACTAACATCGCGGCATAGTTACACCAGACTTTGGCATCTTCGGCGTCTAGTACCAACGTTTTTTTATAGCTAGCCAATGCTTCCTGGTAGCGACCTAACAACCCTAACAGGTAGCTTCGGTAATGCCAGATGCCAACATCGTTAGGTAGTTCTGTTAATCGAGCATCACAGTTAGCAAGTTCCTCCTGAAAGTAAAGAGATGCTTGGCCCTCTAAAGTTGCAGACTGCTGGGACATATTCACGACCAAACTCTTTTTATGGAAGTGGTCTGATGAAAGTGGTTGAGGCAATAGATATCCCACCTAGACCCCTATACAAAACTTCAAGGAGCAACCCGGAAGTTCCGTTGGTAAAAATTATTACCGATAGGGGTCCGTACCTGCACTGATTAGGCCACCCTACAGCTAATCTTCTTCAAACTCTAAACTATCTGATACAGGCGCTACATTTTCCAGGGTATAAATTTGACCATCTATCAACAACCGGGTGATCCCCTTGGCCTGCAGGTAGGAGCTGGTCTTTTGCAGCATTCTGCCATCGGGCACCTTGACCACCCGCTGGTTACGCCGGGAAAAGCGCCGGGCAATTCGGTGATTGTCAAAGACTGGCAAGGTACGCGAGTCAATCTCGTTTTCTGGGATCAGGCCCAACTCCGCAAAATCTCGCAGCGGGCAGGTAACGAGTTCTGAGGAATTACGCTCAACGACGACATAGCACAGACGTGGGAGGGCAGAGGTCGTCAGCGGGCTGATTTGCACCTTTTGCAGCTGGGGAGTGCCGCCCTTGGAAAACTTCCAGTTCCCTAAGTCCTCGTCGTCTAGGTCATCATCATCCTCTAGATCGTCGTCATCATCGAGGTCATCGAGGTCATCGAGGTCGTCTTCATCGTCATAGTCTGCGCCCCTGGCCTGCTCGTTGCCCAGTACCGCAGCGACTGCTTCTTCCTGGGCTACCGGCAGAGGTTCGCGCTCCTCTGTCGCAGCCCCAATGGGAGGCAGGCCATAATCGGGAGGCCCCGCTTGGGAGGAACCTTCCGTCCTGTCTTTTAACAGGGGCAGCTGGGCTGACTCGGCAACGGTCTCAGCGGTCTCGCTGCGGGACCGACGGCGCGGGGGTGGAATTTTGCTGGGAGCGGCGGCTGGCTCTACGGGCTCTTGAACCACAGCCGGAGGAGCCAAGGGGGGTTCTTCAGCTTCATCTAGGGCAGCTGTATCTGCTTCTCCTGCGCCCAATTCTATTGGGTCTGCTGCTGTACTCGCCACTGTTGTGCCCGCTGCCGTATCCACGTCTACTGCAGGCACCTTAGAACCGGGATCCTCTGCTGGCACCGCCTTGACTGGGGGCGGTGGTGCAGCAGACTGGCTGGAGTCCACTGAGCCACCCCGCTTTTGCTGAATCAACGCCGCATACTCTGCTTCGGGCAGCTGCGTTTTAAGCAGTCGGCTGATCGTGCTGTTACTGACGCCATAGCGTTCGGCCAGAGTTGAGGTCGTCTCCTCTGGTTGACGGTATAGCTCAAGAATAGTCTGCTTGTCTGCGTCAGACAGCTTGCTCGGTGCCATGAGGTACGTACTCG
>JACVRP010000448.1 GCA_014534385.1 Cyanobacteria bacterium Co-bin13 | reverse complement strand
TATCATAGCCAAGGCTGGTCAGCTTCTCCTGCCAATGGTGCGCTACCTGACACGCCATTGGCTTAACGTCGTTGTAAATAATGCCGACCTTGGGCACGCTCAGTTTCCGACTCTATGACAGTTACAGGACAGTTACAGAATTAAGAGACCAGACCGAAGCCGTCAAGCCTGAAGATTGCGTCTGGCGACCGCGATGGTCAGAAAACTAGATCTCTGGAGCCATCGTACCCACAAGCCGATCGTTAACCAACGCTGACCTTGTCTCATCTTAGGCTACCGTTTTTGAGCCTTGCTTGAACAGCTATAGGTAAGGAGCACTTTGCCTGGGCACTTTTGGCTGGAGCTCTTGAATCAGGGAGTTTTGACCGGGAACTTTTACAGGGGACTATCCACTAAGGACTATTTAACCAGGCAATAAAGAGGCCACTCAAAGAACTCCCAAAGGGGTAGACCCACGAAGACCGTCCCGTTATCTTACCTAGAGAGGGGGTATTGTTATCAACTGCTAGGGCACAGTCGTTAAAAATTGGTAAATACCCTTTGCAACTTACATCCGAGATTCCGTGACCGCTAACCGTCTACCTAAGACCACCGCATACGTCCGCATCACCCACCAGTCCTGGAGCCAGGGCAAGATTGAGGGTGAGGTGCGAGCTAATGACTATGAGTGGCAGTTTCAATGGCGCTTCCGTCAGGGTCAGCTCAAAGTCGAGCCCTCCCTAGGCCGAGCCCTCATCCGAGAACCCCTCACTCGCTTCCTGGAGCGGTTCGACTACCAGCTAGAGCCCGGCGGCGACTATTCTTTCACGATTCGAGCCAAGCTGTAGGCGGATGCGGGGAGGAAAGACGCATCTCTTCCTTAACTTCCTCAATTCGCTGTAAGGCGGTTCAGGTAGCGCTCAATCAACAGAATCGCCACAATGTCGTCGATGGGTCGGGGAATTTTTCGTAAAGACTGTGGCAGCAGGCGGCCAACGCCTTTGGGTGGGTACATCTGCCAGTAGCGATCGCGAGCCTCAAGCGTGCTGTAGCGCTCATCGACCAGCATCACTCGGGGGGTGTCGGGCAGATCAGCAATTTTTGCCTTCCAGGTCTTAGCCGTAGTCTGGTTGCCCATCACAATGATGGAGATGGGGTATTGCTGGCGCAGGGCTTGAATAGCGTCGAGGGCGGACTCGGCCTGAACCACTTCCTGATGGCGCAACACCCGGTCTAGCCCCATAATGGCCAGGCCACATTTCTGTCGCCCCGGATCAAACCCCAAGATGGCGGGCTGTGAGAGTACTCTGACAGGGCTTAACGGCACAGTTTTGGTTTGGGAGACACTTACCTCCATTATTGCCTCCCTGACCAGGTTTACTGATACAAACCAGACAGTTCCGCCAAGGGAAGGATTTTTTTGGTTCAAGAGCCAGTATTTGCACTACACTTAGGCGGCAACACCGGCGGCGTGCTGGTTTGCGATCGCAAGCAGAGCCCAGCCACCTCCCTTGGAAAGGCATGGAATTAGGTGTGGAATTATTTTCTGTTGTCGAGGGAAATCTTAGATTCAGAAATGTTAAGGATAGAACTGCTAGCAGACGGTCTAGGGGGGCTTTACCTATCCAAAACTGGATCTAGATGATAAGTTTGTAGTACATTTGTCTTTGCGCCTTAAGGTTATGCTGCCCAGTGCACATCAAGCGCGTTGAACTCTCCCACTTCAAATCATTCGGCGGCACGACCCAGGTTCCCTTAATGCCTGGGTTTACGGTAATTTCTGGGCCTAATGGTTCTGGCAAGTCAAATATTCTAGACGCTCTTCTGTTTGCCCTCGGGCTGGCCAGCTCCAAGGGCATGCGAGCAGATCGCCTGCCTGACCTGGTCAATCAAAATCAGGCCAGCCGCCGCTCCACCTCCGAGGCCAGTGTGACGGTCACCTTCGACATCAGCGATGTGCCGCCGGAGCTGCTGCAGGGAGAGGCATTTGATAACTCCATCACAGCTGCGGTAGCGGCAGGATCTGAGGCTGGAGCCAGCGGAGCGGTGGCGGTGGCCGAAAAGGTTGTGCCGCTAGCAACAGCTCCCCGCGAATGGACTGTTACGCGGCGTCTGCGGGTGACGACTCAGGGCACCTACACCTCCAACTATTTCATCAACGGCGAAGCCTGCACCCTCAACGAGCTGCACGACCAGCTACAGCGCTTTCGCATTTATCCCGAAGGGTACAACGTCGTCCTTCAGGGGGACGTGACCAGCATCATTTCCATGAACCCTCGGGAACGGCGGGAAATCATTGATGAACTGGCCGGGGTTGCTTCCTTTGATCGCAAGATCGACCAGGCCCGAGAAAAGCTGGAGGTCGTGAGAGACCGCGAGGAGCGCTTTCGGATCGTGGAGCGCGAGCTGCAGGGCCAGCTAGAGCGCCTGGCCCAGGACCGCCAAAAGGCTGAGCGCTACCAAAAGCTCAAGGCCCAACTCCAGGAAAAAAGCCAGTGGGAGCGGGTATTGGTATGGCGCAGCCAGCAGGCTAAGCTGCAGGCATTACTGCAGCAGATTGCAGGCGGCGAGCGCGAAGCTGCTCAACTCGTTCAAACCATTGCTGACTCTACCCAGGCCCTGACAACTTTGGGGGCCGAGCTAGAAACTCTCAATGCTCGGGTCAAAGCACTGGGCGAAGATGAACACCTAGCCCTGCAGGCCAAGCTAGCCACCCAAGAGGCGGAGCTGCGCCAGCTTCAGCGGCAGGAGCAGGAGCTAAAGCAGTCTAGCTATGGCACAGCCGAAGGGCTGCGGCAGGCTCAGGTCGCCATTCAAGATCACCAGCGGGAGCTAGCGTCTTTAACCCAGGAGATTGCCGATCTAGAGTCTGGAGATCTGGTCCATCTAGCCCAGGCCCGAGATGCCGTGCAGCGGCAGCTAAATGAGCGGCGAGAAGCGGCCAGTGCGATCGCATCTGCCTCCGAAGCCTGGGTGCAGGAGCAGACCCAGCTGCGGCACCAGATCGAAGCGCTACTGACCTCGCTAGAGCCGCAGCGGGCCGAGCAGGTGCGGCTGCAGGAGCGGTTTTCCCAGCTAGAGCAGCAGATTCAGAGCCACACAGAGACCCTACAGGCCCTCACCACCGAAGCCAACAGCCAGGAGGAACAGGCCCAGACCCTGGCCACGCGAGACCTGGCTGCCGCTGAAAAAACAGTGCAGATTCTGGCCCAGCAGCTTACAGAGGTGGAGCAGGAACTCAATGTCCAGCGCGAAACCCAAGCCCGGCTCTTGCG
>JACVRP010000575.1 GCA_014534385.1 Cyanobacteria bacterium Co-bin13 | reverse complement strand
CCCAACACTCACCTGGTGATGCACGGGTCTTCTTCTGTACCTGAAGATCTGATTGCCGTGATCAACCAGTACGGCGGCACCATCCCCGAAACCTACGGTGTACCTGTAGAAGAGATCCAGAAGGGCATCAAGCGCGGTGTTCGCAAGGTCAATATCGACACCGACAACCGTCTAGCAATCACTGCTGCAGTGCGTGAAGCTCTGGCTGGCAACACTAAGGAATTTGACCCCCGTCACTTCCTGAAGCCTTCTATTAAGTACATGCAGAAGGTGTGTGCCGACCGCTACCAAGAGTTTTGGACTGCTGGCAATGCTAGCAAGATCAAGCAAGAGTCTTGCGAGATCTACGCAGCTAAGTACAGCAAGGGCGAACTCGACGCTACCGCAGCTAAGGCTCCGGCTACCGTGTAGGACAGCATAAAACTCAGTCGGGTTATTTGACCTGACTTTTGTAAGCGGAGACCTAGTTCAGGTCTCCGCTTTTTCATTGCTTTTTTCTACGTTCCGTCTAGGCCCTTCTTGAGTGCTACCCATCCACTCATCCACCCCCATCCGTAGCACTCCTTTCCAAACGGGTACTAGTTCAGCAGACGTTGAAGGGTGGGGATGCGGGCGATGACCAGGTAGTCTAGCAGCAGGACAGCGATCAGCGACAAACCCACCAGGGGAAAAACAATGCCTAGAACCGCTGCGATCGCAACCGGCACCTTCCACTGGCCACCGTCAACCGGAAAGGGGGGTGCGCCCAGACGCCCTGAGGGACGTCGCTGCCACCACATTACCGCGCCGCTGAGGCTCAGCCCGATCAAAATCAGGCAGGCCAGCAGCATCAGCAGCTGATTGGGCAGCCCAAAGTACTTGCCCATGTGAATGGCAATGCCCAGCTCCACGGCTTTGGGAACCAGCCCGTAGTCTTGCCAGCCTACGGCGGCCAGCAGTTGACCACTGTACTGGTCAATGTGCAGGGTAATTTCCTGGGCCGGGTCATTGGGAAAGGCCGACACGGTGTAGACGCCAGTTTCACCCTCTGGCAGGCTGATGCTGTATCCGGGCGGGGCTCCGTTGGCTTGGGCCTGGGCTACGACAGCATCGCGGCTGATAGGGGCAGGGGCAGCAGCCGGTGAGTGACCGCCGTGGGTGTGCACCAGCAGCACCGATTGAGGCATGGGCAGCTTTTCGACGGCCCAGGGCACCACCTGTTCGCCCTGCTGGTTGAGCCGTTGGGTTAACAGGGTAGACTGCGGCACCTCATCCCACATGGGTGCTGGAAAGCGGCTCCAAACATGGGCAAAGGTTTCGCCCCAAAAACCTGACCAGGGCAACCCTGTCAACACCAAAAAGCCAATCAGCAGCGTGCCGTAAAAGCCTGGGACGGCGTGCAGATCGCGCCAAAAGATGCGCCTGCTCTGGCTCCAAAGACGTGGAATTAGCGTGCCCCAGGGGCTAAACTGCTGGCGCGGCAGCCACAGGTACAGGCCGCTAATCAGCAAAACCAGCGTCCAGCAGGCCGCCAGCTCCACCAAATAATCACCCCAGCGGCCAATCATAAGCTCACCGTGAAGGGTGCGGGCGATGGCCTGGAGGTTGTGGTCTTCGTCGCGCGTGCCCAACACCTGTCCGGTATGGGGGCTGACGAACACCATTAGGTTGCGCTCGTCGGGAGTTGCGATCTGGATCTCTGTGCTGCGGTTGGCGGCCACTGGGGGAATCACTTTGGTTACGGCTGCCTCTGGATAGGCCTGCTGCACCGTCTCCACCTGCTGGCTATAGGTAACTACTGCCGAGGTCGGCTGCACAAACAGCAAATTGCGATACATGACTGTATCAAGCTGAGGCTTGAACAGGTAGATAATGCCTGTGACTGCCAGGATCAGCATGAAGGGAATGACCCACAGACCGGCATAGAAATGCCAGCGCCAAATCGCCTGATAGAGGCGATTTGTGGGCGTGTTTGAGACCGCAGTATCTGCAGATAGTTTGACCATAGAACGTCTTTTGAGCCCCTGATTCGGGCAGGTTGGTAAAGCAGAGGGAGGACTAAAGCTGCCTCGCCAGATTTAAAAACCTACAGGCAGCGGAGCAGTTAGCAAGACCCTCTCTCAATCGCCCGCAAAAGTCAAAAGACAGGCTGTCAAAGTTGCGTTTACTCTATGCTTTGCCTGGTGTCAGCAGGTTAAGCCAGGTCATTAGAAGCGAGAGTCCCGACACCTGCCGGGACTCTCGCTTTAGCAATTAACTTAATCAATAGGTTTTCTATAGCGATAGTCACTGGTG
>JACVRP010000189.1 GCA_014534385.1 Cyanobacteria bacterium Co-bin13 | reverse complement strand
TGGGACGTATTGGTGGGAGCAGCGCCAGCAAAAGCTGCTGGTTAAGGAGCTACCCGGTACGGAGAAGGTATCTCATTAATCTGCCCCAAATAAACTAGAGCCTGATGCAAAATGGCGGCAGCTTCGGCACGGGTAATGGCCCGGTTGGGCTCTAGCTGCTCGACATTGGGGTAGTTGATTACCAGACCTGCTTGGGTGGTGGCCACTAGCCCCGAAACGGCCCAGGCTGGAATATCGGCGCGATCGCGGTAGCGCTGCAGCACGGTCTCGGGATGGGCAGTGGTGGTGAGGCTGAGACCATTTGCGATCGCAACCAACACCTCCGCCTTAGTCACCGTCTGCTCAGGCCCAAACCGGCCCTCAGGCAGCCCTGTGAGAAACCCCATTTGAACGGCCCGACGAATGCTGGCGGCGGCCCAGTGGTCAGGCTCGACGTCAACAAACTGCGCCTTTGCTGCCTGAGCCGGCAGGGCAAAGATCCGGGCAATCTGCGCCGACAGCTCCGCTCGCAGCATGGGCTGCTCGGGTTCGAAGGTGCCCTCTGGAAAGCCCGTGAGCAGGCCCCGCGCTGATAAATCGTCTAGCACAGCCCTGGCCCAGTGCTCTGGTGGCACGTCTGAAAAGATAAGGGGCGGCTGTATTGGCAGCGGCTCCTGAGCCGTGGCTAAGTCTGTCACCGGAATCCGAGGCGGCGGCACCGCAATGGGAGCCGCCGATCGCGGCTGATTGCCGAAGCGACCGCCCTCCGGCACAATGGATCTGTCTACTCGGGAACTGGGCGGTTGCGAGATCAGTTTCCAAGCTAGAACCGCACCCATCCCCAGCAGCGGTAACAGAAGCACCAGCCGTTTGTCAAAGCGACGCGGGGGTTTTGGGGGAAAAGGCGGTGGTGACTGGGAAGACACCATAAATGCTGTAGCGCGGCAGACTGAACAATAGAGCAAGACTTGTGTACATTACATCACACCCTGTATGACGTAGGCCGTTTAGTTCAAGCAGCATTCTTTGGAGTTGAGCAATTTTTTCCATGAAACGAACCCTTCGAATCGTGTCAGCAGCCTCTATTAGCCTGCTGTTGGCGATTGGTGTGTTGGCCTATGAGCGCCGTTCTCGCAGCGATGAAAGCCCCAGCTTTCCGGCAGTTGAGGCCGTGGCGACCCCTGCTAACCTACAGCCTGCCAGTACTCAGCTGCTGCCATTTCACGCCTACGAGCTCATGAGTGCGGTAGCCCAGCCGCTCCTCTCCCTCCCCTTGATGAAACGGGCGGTTGCTGCCACGGCTTCTAGCACTGCCGCAACACCGCTATCAAAGCTGCTGGCTGCGCAGCTTACAACCGTTGGTTTAGGCCAAATTAGAATTGGCATGACGGTAGAGGAAGTGGCTCAGGCTGGCCTGGACCTAGTGCCTCTAGACGGCAATGCTCGGGGGGAATGCCAGTACCTGAGAGTGGCCGAGGGTTTGGAGTCGGTTGGTTTCATGGTCGTAGATGACCAGATTATTCGCGTGGACGTCTGGCCCGGTAGCTCCATTGAAACCAAAAGCGGCATTAAAATCGGAGCTTCTGAAGCTGACATTCTCAAATACTATGAGGGCCGGATCGAAACGGCCCCTAACCCGGAAAGCGGGGGCAAGTATTTGGTCTTTACGCCTTCGGGGGAGGGTGAAGACCTGTACCGCCTGGTCTTTGAAACCGATGCCGAGGGGCGGGTAGTGGCTTTTCGCTCAGGTCAGTTTCCAGCAGTCGTTTGGCCTGAGGGCTGTCTGTAGCGACTGCGTTAGACTCGGAGGAGACAGCGCCTGCTGTCTGCCGAATTCTGTGGCACCTGAATGGTGAATCGTCTGGCTGAGTCTAAGAGCCTCTACTTACGCAAGCACGCAGATAACCCAATTGACTGGTGGCCCTGGTGTGATCAGGCGCTGGCCCAGGCCAAGCAGGAAGATAAGCCGATCTTTCTGTCCATCGGCTACTCTAGCTGCCACTGGTGCACGGTGATGGAGGGCGAGGCTTTTTCCGACGCCGCCATTGCTGACTACATGAATGCTCATTTTTTGCCGATCAAGGTTGATCGGGAGGAGCGCCCCGACCTCGACAGCATCTACATGCAGACCCTGCAGATGATCACCGGGCAGGGCGGCTGGCCGCTAAACGTGTTTCTGTCTCCTGATGATCTGGTGCCTTTTTACGGCGGCACCTATTTCCCGCTGGAGCCGAAGTATGGTCGCCCCAGCTTTTTGCAGGTGCTGCAGGCGCTACGAGGGTTTTACGACACCGACAAGACCAAGCTTGACTCGGTGAAGTCAGAGATTTTGGAGAATCTGCAGCAGTCGGCAACGCTGCCCGCTGCAGATCGCCTGAGCCAGGATCTGCTGCTGCAGGGGCTGACCACCAGCGCCCGTATTTTGGTGCCGGTGGGTACGGGCACAAGTTTTCCCATGATGCCCTATGCCGAAGCAGCGCTGCGGGGGGTGCGGTTTGAGCCGGGTCAGCAGGCCCCTGCCTCACCTGCTAGTCAACCTGCCAGTGAAGCTCCCGACAGCCAGCAGGTGTGTCTGCAGCGCGGCCTGGATCTGGCTCGGGGCGGTATCTATGATCATGTGGGAGGCGGGTTTCATCGCTACACGGTGGACCCCACCTGGACGGTGCCCCACTTTGAGAAGATGCTCTACGACAACGGTCAGATCGTGGAATATCTGGCTGAGCTGTGGGCCAGCGGCGTGCAGGCGGCTGCCCTGCGACGGGCGGTTGACGGCACGGTGTGCTGGCTGCTGCGGGAGATGACATCTCCCCAGGGCTGCTTCTATGCCGCTAAGGATGCCGATAGCTTTGTGCGCCCAACCGACCCAGAGCCAGAGGAGGGCGCTTTTTACGTGTGGCGCTACGACGAGCTGCAGGGGCTGCTGAGCGAGCCGCAGCTGCAGGCGCTGCAGGCGCACTTTACGGTAACCGCAGCAGGCAACTTTGAGGGCCAGACGGTGCTGCAGCAGCGCTCGGAGGACTTGGATGAAGCCGCAACGACTGCCCTGGCTCAGCTGTTTAAGGGGCGCTACGGCACGGCGGCCCATGAGCTGCCGACCTTTTCCCCCGCCCGCAATAACCAGGAGGCCAAAACCCAGGCCTGGCCCGGACGCATTCCTCCGGTCACAGATACCAAGATGATTGTGGCCTGGAACGCGCTGATGATTTCGGGCTTAGCGAAGGCCGCGATCGCATTTCGCCAGCCTGACTTTTTGCACATCGGTCTGCGGGCGGCCCGATTCATTCTGGAGCACCAGTGGCACGACAACCGACTGCAGCGGCTGAACTACGAAGGCACACCAGCGGTACTGGCCCAGTCTGAGGACTACGCCTTTTTGATCAAGGCACTGCTGGATCTGCAGCAGGCTAAGCTGGCGTTTCCTGACCTGCCCGATGCGATTGACTGGCTGCGGGCGGCCAGAGATGTGCAGACCGAGTTTGACGAGTGGCTGTGGAGCCCCGAGGGCGGCTACTACAACGCCCCCAGCGATACTCCCGAGCAGCTGCTGGTGCGGGAGCGCTCCTTTCAAGACAGTGCTACGCCCTCGGCCAATGGGGTTGCGATCGCATCCCTGGTGCGCCTGTCGCTGCTGACGGCCGATCTCACCTACCTGGATCGGGCGGAGCAGGCCCTCAAAGCCTTTGGCTCCGTGATGGAGCAGATCCCTCGGGCCTGCCCCAGTCTGTTTGTGGCGCTTGACTGGTTCCGCCACGGCACGCTGATTCGCACAACGCCGGATCGCATTCCTGAGCTGGTGCAGCGCTATCTGCCCACGGCTGTTTTTGCCGTGGAGCCGGGTTTGCCAGGAGATGCGATCGCGCTGGTGTGCCAGGGGCTGACCTGTCTGGAACCGGCGCTGTCGCAGGAGCAGCTACAGCAGCAGATTAGCGATAGCCTCGTTCGCCAGTAGGGTGTGCCGTGGCTTTGGCGCACCGCAACGATGCCTAGACGACTGTCTACTCGCATCGGGTGCGTCGGGCGTTGCGCTGACGCACCTACTGGATGGCTGAGGCTGGGCCTAGGAGGGTGATGTAGGGCTGGTTGAAGAACTCCTGGGCAACCAGCCGAATGTCGGCGGCGGTGATGGCTGCGATCGCAGTCTGGAATCTCTGGTCAAAATCGGTTCCCAAGCCCAGGACTTCGTACCAGCCATTGAGCTGGGCGATTTGGGCATTGGTCTGTTTGCCCAGGGCGTATTGACCCAGCAGCTTGTTCTTGGTGGCCTGCAGTTCCTCCTCGGTGAGGAGGGTTTCGCAGAGCCGCTCGACTTCGTGGCGCAGGCCCTCCAGCGCCACCGGCGTATTTTCGGGGGCGGTGCCCATGTAGACCACAAATTGGGACAGCCCTAGCCGGGTGGGATAGATGGCCGAGACATCGTAGGCCAGGCCCCGCTTCTCCCGCATCTCGACAAACAGGCGGCTAGAGAGCCCATTGCCCAGGTAGGTGTTGATCAGCTTCAGAGCAGGATAGGCCGGATGTTTGACCGGCGCAGCCAGGTAGCCCACCATCACGATGGACTGGTTGGTTTCCTGAGGAATGGCCTGCCGCATTCCCTCAACGGGCACCGGGGGAAACTGGGGCTCGAGCAGAGGCTCTGGGGGGGTAGGCCAGTCGCCAAAGACCTCCTCGACCAGGCCGAGAGCCTGGGCCGGGTCAATGCGGCCCACGATAGAAATGACGGTGTTGTCGGGCCGGAAGTACTGCCGATGGGCCTGAGCCAAATGCTCACGGGTCAGGGCTGCAACGCTGGCCTCAGTGCCAATGCCCGGCAGACCGTAGGGGTGGTTTTGGTACATGCTCTCGCGCAGGTGATTATAGGCAACCGTAAAGGGCTGCTCCTGCATGGAGCGAATCTGCTGTAGGGTGAGGCGGCGCTCCAGGCTAACCTCGGCTTCGGGAAAGCTGGGGTGGCGCAAGACTTCTCCGGCTAGCTTGAGCATGGCCGGAAAGTCTGCCGAAACCGTTTTCAGGCTGACTAGGCTGTAGTCGGCTGAGGCATCGCTACCGAGACTGGCCCCAATGGACTCAACCGCCTCTGCAATCTCGAGCGAAGACAGGCGAGCAGTGCCCTTGGTGAGCAGGGCCATGAGTAGGCTGAAAAGTCCGGCCTGCTCGGGGCTTTCGTAGCTGCTGCCGGCTCGAAGAAAAATGCGGGCAGAGACAATATCGGCAACAGGGTTTTCGGTTACCAGAACCACCAATCCGTTTTTTAGAACAGTGCGGTGTAGGGTAGGTCCGGTCAGGGTGGAAGATTTAGTCACAGCTCAAGCAGGTATCAGGATTAAGGCGGTCGGGTCAGCAATAGTGTAGCGAACGGAAGAATTTGGCTGGGTTTGCCCAGACTCAGGCAGGCTGCAGAACGGTGGCAGCATAGCGGTCGGGCCTGAGGTACTGGCGGGCCAGACTCTGCAAAGCAGCTCCCTCGTAGGCCTGGATGATGGGGGTATAGGTGGTGCACATTTGGGCCTGGGCCAGTGTGCTGTAGTAACCGTAGAGGCCCGCAATTTGGCCGGGGGTTTCGGTGGAAAAGGCGTAGTCGTTGCAGAGCAGGCGCTTGGCCCGGTTGAGCTCGGCCTCGCCAATCGGTCTCTCGGCCAAAGCGGCGATGCGATCGCACACAATGGCCTCCACCCGATCAACCGCCTCTGGCTCTAGCCACGCCTGAATCGTAAACAGGCTACAGTCGCGCTGCAGCGAAAAGCTCGCGCTGATATCCTGCACCAGCTGCTTCTCCTCGCGCAGCTCCCGCACCAGGCGAGAGGTGCGACCTTCCGCCAGCAGCACCGCCAGCAGATCTAGACCGTAGGCGGCCTGCACATCCTCAATGCCGGGGCCCAGCCAGGCCAGCATTAGACGGGCCTGCTCTAGGCGAGGCAGCACCAGGGTTTCCCGGCGAACGCCCCAGACGTCGGGCAGTGGGCCAGCGCCTGCCGGGGGACATTGGCCAGGCTTGGCAAAGGTGCGGAAGGCATGCCTGACCATGTCTACCGTGGGTTCGAGGGGCAGGCCGCCTGCAATCACCACGGTCATGTTTTGGGGCTGGTAGAGCGACTGGTGGAAGTGGCGCATTTCCTCCGGAGATCGCTGGTTGAGAATGGCCTCCGTGCCCAGCACAGGGCGACCATAGCAGTGGCCCTGATAGACCAGCTCCGACATGGCCTGAAACCCCAACCAGTCGGGATCATCCTGGGCCTGCCGGATTTCTTCTAGCACCACATGCCGCTCTCGCACAAACTCATCGGCGGGGATCGCTGCCTGCAGCAGCAAATCGGCCAGGTAGGGCAGGGACTCGGGCAGGGCCTCGGCGGCCAGGGTCATATAGAAGTGGGCGTAGTCGTGGCTGGTGGCGGCGTTGGTCATGCCGCCTCGGGTCTCAATGGCGTAGTCAAACAGGCCAGGGGCCAGCCGCTCGGTGCCCTTAAAGATCATGTGCTCTAGAAAGTGAGCCATGCCAGCCCATTCTGCCGGTTCGGCGCTGGCCCCGGCCCTGACCCATACATCTGCAACGACCACAGGGGTGGCCGCAATTTCCTGATGAATAACGGTAAGCCCGTTATCTAAGTGCACAACGTTGGCTGGGAAATTGACCGAATTCAACCGTCTTATCTACCTGTATGTAGGGGCTGTTGGGTGTGGCTGTTGCAAATAGGGCTGCCGTAAATAGGGCGATTAATTAAGTAGGGCGAGACTAGAAATAGTGAGAACTCGATGCGATCGCAGACAGCCTGCTTGAGCGGCTAACGGCGCTGCTGTGCTTCTAAGGTTTAAATATTTGAGCTTGAATACTTGTGGTGTGAAACTGGCTTAAAGCAACGGGCTCTAGGCTACGGGGCAGTGCCCCAGAATCGAGGCTACAGGAGGCTGCTTAGATCTACCGAAAGGGCTGTTTTGGGTGAAATTCCTGGAAGGACATTGCTTCTTAATGGTCAATATTAGCGCGTTGCTCCCTTTGTTGTTTAGGCTACATTGCTGCTTTTGCCGAATTTTCTCAAGAAGATTTTTACCCCCCTACAAAAATTCCTCTGACCAAAGGACAGAGGAAAAGCTTGAAATGTTCACCGCAACGCCGTCTTACCTCAGCTTCCGACCTGGATAAACCAGGTGGGTACCGTGGCATCAGGCTTAAGGTTTCCGGGTACTAGGCCCGGTATACCGCCACCGACACAGCTTGGTTCCCGTTTGAAACAAACATAGATCGTAAAACATTGTTGGCAGTCACCAAC
>JACVRP010000018.1 GCA_014534385.1 Cyanobacteria bacterium Co-bin13 | reverse complement strand
GCCGGTAATCTGCAGCACCAAATCGCGGGTCAGATAAAACTCCTCGGCGATTTTCTCAAACAGGCTCTGGAACCGCTCTCGGTCTTCAGCCTGGGTTAGCTCGCGCACATAGTGCTCGGCAATCTGCAGATCAACCTTAGAAAGCGTCATCTCCACCTTAGAAATGACCATCTTGAAAAAGGGCCACTTGTAGTAGAAGTAGCGCATTAGCTTCAGGTGCTCTTCTGGCGCTTCATCCAAAAACTCCTTCAAGGCCGTGCCCACCCCGTACCAAGAGGGCAGCAGAAAACGGGCCTGCGTCCAGCTAAATACCCAAGGAATTGCCCGCAGGCTGCTAAGGTCTTTGCGCCCCCCCCGACGGGCCGGACGAGAGCTAATCTGGAGCTGGCTGATCTCCTCAATCGGCGTTACCTGATGGAAAAAGTTAACCAGGTCAGGCTGCTCGTAAACCAGCTCCCGGTAGTGGCGGCGAGAGCGCACCGCCAGCTCCTCCATGATCTCGTTCCAGGGCTTAATGTCATCGAAGCTGTTGCTCAACAGGCTGGCCTGGATTACCGCCGTTGTTACTGTTTCCAGGTTGTAAAGGGCCAGATCGGCCAGGTTGTATTTTGAGGCCAGCACCTCGCCCTGCTCAGTGATCTTGATCCGTCCAGCAATGCTGCGCCCAGGCTGCGCCAGAATAGCCTCGTAGGCAGGGCCGCCCCCGCGACCGACAGAGCCGCCCCGCCCGTGGAAGATTCGCAGGGCCACACCATAGGCATCGGCAACGGTCTGCAGCGACTGCTGGGCCTTGTGAATCTCCCAGTTGCTGCTTAGAAAGCCAGAGTCTTTGTTGCTGTCGGAGTAGCCCAGCATCACCTCCTGCAGCGGCACCACCGGCGGTGCTGCTAGCTCAGGGTTCACCTGCCCCTCCCGCTGCAGCACCTCGCGGTAAAACGGCATCTCAAAGAGCTGGCGCAACACCGAGGGGGCCCGCTGCAGATCTTCTACCGTTTCAAACAAGGGCACCGCCTGGATACTGGCGACTCCCGTAGCAGGGTCGTAGAGCCCGGCTTCTTTAGCCAGCAGCAGCACCTCCAGCAGATCGCTGACGCTGTGGCTCATGCTGATGACGTAGCTGCGGCAGACTTCTGAGCCAAACTCCTGGTGCAGTCGGCGCACCATTCGCAGCGTCTCGATCGTCTCACAGGTCTTGTCGGAAAAGGGCAATTCTGCCGGGATGAGCGGACGGCGGGTCTCCAGCTCAGATACCAGCCACGCCACTTTGTCAGCCTCGGATAGGTCGTTGTAGGGCTGCGGCAGAACCTGTAGGTACTGGGTAATCTCGTTGAGCGCATCGGAGTGGCGCGAGCTCTCCTGCCGCAGATCGAGTTGGGCCAGATTAAAGCCATAGAGCTCTACCTGACAGATCAGGGTTTCGAGGTCGTCGCAGGTTAGGCCAGTTTCCTTCAGGTTGCGCTGAATTAACCGCAGCTCGTCTAGAAACTCATCCCCTGAGTGGTAGCTATTGGCCGACTGAAAGTCTTTGCCGGGCTGACTCAAAGAGTAGTTGCCCTCATAGAGCCGCAGGCTACGGTGCAGCGTATTTTCCAGCCGCTGCTGGATATAGGCTAGCTTCAGCCGGTAGGGCTCCTGCCGATATCGAATGGCTAGTCGGTCATAAATCTCAGGCATTTTCACCTGATCTTGCTCTAGCGACTCCAGCAGCTCCGGCAGCACTTCGCTCCAGTGGAGCGAGAGGCTGAGCAGATTGGTCAAGTTCTTCACTGAGAGGATGTACTTTTCCAGCACCAGGTTGCGCTGAAAACAGGCCGTCTTAAAGGTGACTTCTGGCGTCACCGAGGGGTTGCCGTCGCGGTCGGCTCCCACCCAGGAACCGAAGCGGCAGTAGCGATGGCGGGGCGGCTGCAGGTGGGGAAAGGTTGCCTTCAGCGCCCGCTCAAATCGCAGGTAGAGCTGCGGCAGCGCATCAAACAGCACTACCTGAAAATAGTGGAGGGTGTAGTCTACCTCATCAATGACGGAGGGCTTGAACTGGTGCAGTTCGTCAGTGCGCCACCAGAGCCGCACTTCCTCCGTTAGCTGGGCTTTGAGTCCTTCGACTTCCCAGGTAGAAGATAGCCCGATGTTTTGAGCGCCCTCTTCAGCCAGGTCTAGCCGCCGCAAAATATCGGCAATCCGCCGCTGCTTGTCGCGAATGGTGTGACGAACAATTTCGGTGGGGTGGGCGGTAAAAACCAGCCGCACATCGAGCTGATTAATCAGGTTCTGGATTAGCTGGGGCGGCACGTTCAGCCGCTTTAGCATGGGAAACAGCCAGTAAAAAGTGCCCATTTCTTTACGGCTGTCGGCTCCCTCTTGCAGGCTGCGATTGAGCAGATCGGCCTGAAAAAGGCGGCTGTGGGCATCGGCTGTGGGGCCATCCTCCAGCAGCTGGGCCGGGGCATCAAGCTGATTAAGAATTGACTTGGCCTGAGCTTGCGATCGCTCCGAGTCTTCGTAGGCTGCCCGATACTGCTGCTGCTGCCCTCGCTGCTCATAGTGCTGCTCGACGATATTGATTAGCTGAAAGTAGAGAGCAAAGGCCCGCGAGGCCCGAATTGCGTCTTCTAAATCCAGCGCCTCGACCACGTCTACAACCGCTTTGACCCTGGCTTCATTGGCCGTGGGAGCCTGCCCTTCAGGAGAGCACATCTGGCGCAGCTGACGCAGCAGATCGAGGAGATTTTGGCCACATTCGTGCTGCAGAACGCTCTCCCAGATATCTTCAACGACCTTGAGTCGGTGCCGCAAAGAAAAATCTTGGGCAGAGGAATCTGCCATTGAAGTAGAGTCTGGCAATTCCAAAAGGGTTTGCCCCGCAGGGTAAGCGTCACCAGGCGTGTTCAGGGTTGAACTCATGAAAGTAAGCCATTGTGCAGTACAGCAATATCGCAATGATTCTATAGGATTGTCTGAAATTCCAGAAGTTTCGAGGCTTAACTGCAATGAAACCTTGCAACCTCTGCAGGGCTAGCGCTCAAACGCCAGTCGTCAGCGGCAGACCTAATCGTCGCTAGGGCTCGTACAGCAAAGGCTAGAAACCGTTTTAGTCTTTGGTAGAGGGCGCAGGAATGGTGAGTGAGGGCAGGCGGTCGCCGCGAAACAGTTCTTCACTGGCTAGCCCAACCTGCTGCAGCGCATCTGCCAACGAGCGAATTCCTACAATACCCAGCAACAGCGGTGGGGTCAGAAGGCTGAGCCACAAATCGGCTGGCTTGAAGGAGTGAGCGGCAGAGGCGGAGGCGGCCGGGGAACGAGATGAGTCCATAGGAAAAAGGTGCAGAAAGGGGTGAGGGAATTAACAGTTTAAGAGCGTAGTAAAAGGCCGTAGACGACAGCCGCATGGTCTGCTGAAATGCCATCGTCCGCTCAGCTAATCAAGTTGCGGCAGCTTTGCCCCGGGCGGGGAACCAGGCCTCAGCCCGCTAAAGTAACTGTCACTCTCTATTGATCATATAGGTCCAGCTGCCCCCCATGAAGTGCTCTGTGAACAGAGTAAGGAAAGAAAGTAGCCCATTCGCAAGGGTCGCCTGCCTGTTTGCTCAAGAGTTTTTGTCATGGGAACGCAAGCTTTCTGTGCATGACTACAATAGAGAGCGAATAATTGGCTGGGCGAATTGGGGCCAAAATTTCTGGTCTAATGTATTCTTCACTGCTATACCTTCACTGCTATATTTGAAGCGCGTTGAGGGTAGCCTCGTTACCGAAACTAACTCAGGTGCGGTAAAACCGGGCGTAGGCGTTGCGTGAAGGAAGCTGTTTACTTTAAGGAGCCTTCAGTTCAACCCAGGGGCAAGCCCAAAGTCAAGGTCAGAATCAAGTTCAAAGCTGGTCAAGTTAATGAAGTGCCGCTCGAAGTTTTGCACCTTTTGTCCCTAGTGCCCTTATCTTTGGCGATTGAGGACTCGTTGTAGACATCTATGCCTGTGCCCCTTTCCCACACCCCCTCCAATATACCCTCAACATCTGGTCCAACGGTTGGGCCAGCCGCTGGGATTGTGCCCTGGCTGCAGCAGATTATCGGGACGCCTGCAGCTAAGCTCCACATGAAGCTGCGGGGCAACATTTTGCATCTTCTCTGTGAAACCCCAGAGGCTCTGGATCAGGCACCTGTCCTCCTAAATTTGGTTCGAGGGCTGCTGGAACCTCAGGGAGCGGCCCTGGTAAAGCAGGCATATCCCCAGGTCTACCAGATTTATCTTTACAGCCGAGCCGCAGGTAATCCGGTCCCGGCGTGGACTGCCCCTATTTACCTGAACCGACTGGAGCGCCACTTGGCCCAGCTGGTGCTGGAGTCTCAAGATGAGTCTGATCTTAAGGCTACCCAGGCCCTTTTGAAGAGCTACACAGGAGGCGATCCCAAGACTCTGCAGGCCTACGCCGAGGATGGGGCTGGGGGAGCCATTGTGCTCTCGAATCTGAGCTTGGCCCGTAAGGGCGACCCTGAGGCGGTTGCCTGGTATCTCAGTGAGACGTTGAGCGCCCTGGATGTGGGGGTTTGGGTCAGCATCAAGGCGATTCCGGGTACGGCTCACCTGCCTAAGGTTGCAGCTACTATTGAGGACCATGGGGCGGAAGAAGCGGCCCCAGTTGAGCTGCCAGGCCAGGGCGAAGCCACCATTCCTCGACTGTGGATTTTGTGTGAGGCAGTCTACAGCCCAGATCCCTCGCTGATTGCCCGCCCCACGGCAGAGCGGCTGCGGCAGCTCCAGCTCACCCAGTACAAAGATGCGGTCCTGCTGATGCAGGTGCGGGGGGAAGCCACTCCCGACTGGAGCCTGCGAATTGACTTAACGCCACCCGAGGAGATGCTGCGGGAGTGGGCCCGCTGGGGCGAGGTAGATGCGATCGCAACCCTCCTCACCCCCCGTTTAGAGCCGCTGCACCTGACGGTTACCGCTGAGCTGAAGGAAAGCACGCTGCATTTGGTGTGTCAGGCTGGCCCCGCTGGCGACCTGCCCCCCTGGACGACAGTACAAGAGAGACTGTTGCCCCTGCTAGAATCCTTAGCTCCCCAGGGCATTCACCGCATTGTGGTCTACGGGCAGGCGGCAGAAGACGCAGCGGCCTGGGTCGGCTGTGCCGATCTGCCTGGGGCTGAGCATGAAGATCTGGCCCTGTCGCCGTCAGCGCTGGCCGCCGCCGGCGATCTCCCAGCTATTGCCTTTTTGCTGACGCGGCTGCTCAACCCCAGCTTGGAAGAACAGCTGGCCACGGGCGGGCTGCGGGTGCAGCTGCTGGTGCGCGACAAGCTGCTCCACGTTATGGTCGATGGCCCGATTGCGCCCCAGCGGCGGCAGGTCGCCGCCAGCGTCAGTCAGCGGCTGCGCCAGCTCAACATTAGCGGCATTCAGGGCGTACGGATCTATGGTCGGCGTTCGGGGCAGGCCCAGCCCAGCTGGAGCTATGGTGCTGACTTTGTCTCCCGCCGTCGCCTGGTGCCAGAGTCGGCCCCTGAGTTTACGGCCTCTGATGCCTACGTCAATGAGCTGCTGGCTCGGCCCGACGCGCCCGTTCAGGAACTTGAGATCGATACCGCTGCGGCTCCCCTAGGGCAGTGGAGCCGGGGGCTGCTGCAGTCAGTTCGGCAAGGGCTGGTGCGATCGCATCTGTTTGCTCCCCAGACCGCACCCGATTTTCTCCAGTCCGCTCCTGATCCAGCAACTCAAGACGGCATGCGAATCGCCCTTGTGTGGGGTACGGTAGGCCTGCTGATGGCCCTGCAGATAGACTGGCTGATGGGCCAGCTGCTGCGCCCTCCAGCCTCACCGGGAGTCGCAGAGGCAACTCCCCTACCCGAGGAGATCGAGCCCACGAGTCCCGCAGCAGAACCCACCCTGGAAGACCAGCTGGCCGACCTGAACTGGGGCCAGGGAGCTGCCGCCAGCGGCTTTGGTCAGGGAGGCTTTGGCGCTGAAGAGGGCGGCAGCTTTACCGGAACCTCGAATCAGCCCTTTGGGGCAACCTCGGCAAACCTGCCCACCAGTCCGCAGCAGCCCATTGCCGCCACCGACGACCTGCTGGTGGCCTCGCCCTATCCTTCCTTCCGCAGCCAGCAGCTAGATGAGAAGCTGGCCCTTTATCACCAGCGACTGCAGCAGGAAGGTCCAGCCGACGTTCTAATTGTGGGCAGCTCTCGGGCGTTGCGAGGGGTGGACCCAGTGGCGCTACAAAAAGAGCTGGCCAACCTGGGGTATAAGGGCGTTAGCGTGTTTAACTTTGGCATCAACGGGGCCACGGCTCAGGTCGTAGAGCTGACCCTACGCCGCATTCTGCAGCCCGGTCAGCTGCCCAAGGTGATTATCTGGGCCGATGGAGCCCGCGCCTTTAACAGCGGTCGGGAAGACGTTACGTACAATGCGATCGCAGCCTCCGAGGGCTACCGTGAACTGCTCAGCGGTCAGCTTGCTGTTGAAGGCACCGCACCAGAAGATGCCAGCGCAGCTACAGCCACCAATTCAGGCATCGCCAAGTCCCTCGCCAGCAGCTATCAGTCGATGGACACCTGGCTCAGCGACCAGCTGGCCAGTTTTTCAGCGGTCTATCCTGACCGGGAGCAGCTCAAGACCTGGTTCCAGCAGCAAATGACCGTCTTGGCCAGTCCCGTCACGACCGCAGCGGGCCAAGCCGAACCCATGGACGCAGTCATGCCAGAGGGTAGCTTTATCGACTTTGACGGATTTTTGGCGCTCTCTCTGCAGTTTAATCCGGCCACTTACTACCAGAAGCATGCTCGGGTTCAAGGTCTCTACGATGGTGACTACGAAGCTTTTCGGCTAGATGGCCAGCAGGATGAGGCCTTTAGAGAACTGCTGCAGTTCACTCAGGCCGAGGGAGTGCCCCTTGTTTTTATCAATACTCCCCTCACCGATGAGTACTTAGACGACTATCGTAAAGAGGCCGAAGACGCTTTCCTCCAGTACATGCTGCGCCTGTCTGCGACCGAAACCGGCTTTATCTTTCGCGATCTGGGGCAGGCCTGGACCCAGCGCTACGACTACTTCTCCGATCCCAGCCACCTGAATCGGTACGGCGCTTACCAGGTATCCCAAAGGATTGCCCAAGATCCCATGATTCCCTGGCCCAAGACACAGGCCCCCTCAGCCGCCAGTTCGCTGCAGTCAGAGGTGAACTAATCGCATGATCCTGCCCTCGATTACCTACGCCCTTTTTCTGCTGAGCATTGTCGGCCTTTTTTGGTCCTTCACCTCGCTGCGGCTGCGGCTTTGGCTGTTATTTGTGGCCAGCCTGATTTTTTATGCCTCCCTGCAGCTGCAGTATCTACCCCTGATGCTGGTGTTGGCTGGAGTAACTTTTTACTTTGGCAAAATCCTGACGGCTCCCCTAGATTGGCGGATCTCTAACGAAAACTGGCAGGTCGCCGAACAGGGCTGGAACCAGCGGAGAACTCTGCTGCTGGGAGTCGGTATTGCCATCAACGTGCTGCTGCTGCTGGGATTTAAGTATGCTGAGGCGCTGCCTCGACTGTGGGGCTGGACTGGAGCCGCTATCGGCAGCAGCCGACCAGAAGATCCGTTCTGGCAGATCTTAATGCCCCTGGGCATTAGCTTTTTTTGCTTTGAGTGCATTGCTTATCTGGTAGACGTTTACCGGGGCTCGCCCCCCGCGCCCAGCTTTATTAATTTTTCGGCCTATAAGTTTTTCTTTCCCAAGCTTATTTCAGGCCCTATTACCCGCTACCACACCTTCATTGACCAGTTTGCTCAGCCCACCCCCCCTGGTCTAGCGACCGCCATCGAAGGCGGCTGGCTAATTGCCTCTGGTGCAGTCAAGAAACTGCTGCTGGCAGATCACATCGCCATTCTGGTCAATCTAAGCTTTGACAATCTGCCCCGAGCCGGTAGCGCCGACATTTGGCTGGCGATCTTTGCCTATGGTCTTCAGCTCTACATCGATTTCAATGCCTACGTCGATATTGCCCGGGGCAGTGCGCTGCTGCTGGGGGTTGTGCTGCCGCTAAATTTTGACTTTCCCTACTTCAGCACCAGCATCGCTGACTTTTGGCGGCGCTGGCATATGACCCTAGGAGCCTGGCTACGTAACTATCTCTACTTTCCTCTGGGCGGCTCTCGTCAGGGTCTCTGGCGCACCTGCCTAAACCTGATGATTGTCATGCTGATTGCCGGAGTCTGGCATGGCGATAACTGGGGATTTCTGATCTGGGGAGGGATCCACGGCCTAGCGCTGGGGGTGCATCGGCTCAATCAGGCTGCGGCCAAAGCCTGGTCCCCCTTAAAGCAGCTTTGGGAGAGCGTTCCAGGCGTAATTTTGGGCTGGGCGCTGACCCAGCTAACTGTATTTTTTAGCTGGCTGTTTTTCCGTCTGCCCGATCCGCAACAGTTCATGTTGGCCCTACAGCGGCTTTGGGGAGTGCCTGCAGATGCCCAGTTTGCCCAGAGAGTCTACCTAGAATCCCTAGGGTTTACCTACACGGATCTGGCCATTTTGCTGTGGAGCCTAGTTGGACTGATGGGGGTTGCTTACTTCTTTAACCGGGGACTGAAGATTGAGCTGAGCTGGCCGGTCAAGCTACTGCTGGTGCCCGTTTTTTGTTTTCTAGCCTGGCTGCTGGCTCCAGCCGAAACTCTACCGTATATCTATTTCGATTTCTAATCATTGCGGGCTTATTGTTAGCCTTTTCAATGATATTCATTGGAATTTTGTGGTTTGGGCTGGGACCTGTTGCTGTGCCCTAGCCGCCCTGCGTCAGTTTGACGACGAACAGCTATCTAGACGGCTTCTTCCCTGACCTTTAGCAGCTATCTAGAAATACGCTATCAGCCGCTGCAGTAAGCTTCTGGAGCGGGGCTTATGCCTTTAGTTTTGGCAAGCTCAACCTTTTGCTAGACCTCGTAGCCCTCTGTCTTTCTAACTATGGGTGAATCTGGCCTGTGGGGGAAATGGCTAATGTAGGAACCAAGTGATGGCTGCGACCCGCCTAGCGAGTCGTAAGGTTCAACGAGCCTGGTTTGGCCATCCACAAAACCTGACGCAATCAATTACAGGGGTACGAAATATGCAACGCAATTCTTTGTCTAAGTGGTTTGGTGCAAGTGCTTTGGCGATGAGCCTGGCCATCCTGCCTTCTGCTATGCCTGCTGCTGCTCAGACCACAACGGGTGATCCAACTGTTCCTGGTACTACCACTGGCACCACCGACACCACTGGCACCACCGGCACCACCACCGGCACTGACACCTTTGCTACTGACACCGCAGACGACGATGGGTTCGACTGGGGTTGGCTGGGTCTGCTGGGTCTGATTGGTCTGGCTGGTCTGATGGGTCGTAACAAAGACAACGACACCACCCGGTATCGCACGACCGATGATGTGACCACCACCACCACTCCCGGTTCTCGGTACTAAGCCTGAGGCTACCGCTGCTGGAAACTGCCGCTATACCACATGGGCCGGAGTCTATTTACGGATAGCTAGTCCAAGGTGGTGCGGCGTTTTCAGGGGGGTGGGCAGCACTCTTGAGAAAGTTTTGGCGTAGGGGCGACAGCATAACAATGCCCTGGGGTGCAGTAGTCTTCGCCCCTGCAGTCCCTCCTCTAAACTTTCAGGTTCAACTCTTTCGAGAGCCGTCAGCTTTGCACGTTCAAACTTTTTTAAGAATAAGACTCTTCTAGGGCACTGTGCTGTATTGCGGTGCCTTTGTTTTTTTGCATGCCCTATGGTTGCCTTTACTCCGATGCTAGGGCAGACACTAGGGAGGCAGATTCTACAGGCAACGGTAGGTCGTTAAACAAATGGGGTACTGCCTGCCGTAGGCGTTGGGCGCTGGCCTCAGCAGAGAGCCCAGTAATATCTACCTGGGGAATTTGTTTTTGGCGGCGATCTAGATCGTAACGGTAGGTGCGATCGTAGTAGTCAAGGATAATCGCCAGGGCCGCTCTGAAGTCGTGCTGGCGGATCAGCGCGATCGCAGACTGGGTTCGCTGCCCGCCCAGCCGCTTACGAATTCGCTCTGTTGCTACTACCAAATCCTCAGGGTCTACCTGACCATAGAGCTGCACCAGCAGATCTAGCCGTTCTGAGAGGGGGCGGGTTACTTCTAAGGTAGGGGCCGCCTCCATCTGCTGAAACAGCTCATCGGGAACGCGGCAGGTGCCAATCCGGCGGCTTTCAGCTTCTACCCACACCGGTTCTGCCGGGTCAAGCGCTGCCCACTCCAGCGCGATCAGGTTTTCAAACTGCTCGGTTGACGGCTGGGGGGGCATAGCCAGCCCACCATAGCTGCTGCCTCGGTGGTTTGCCAGAGCTTCTAGGTCTAGCGCCTGGGCCCCCTGTTTAACCAGGGCGTGAAGAATGGAGGTCTTGTCGGTGCCGGTCATGCCGCCCAGCATAATCATGGGCCGGGGTGCCGCTAACGTTGCCCGCACCCAGCGTCGAAAGGTCTTATAACCTCCCTCTAGGGCCGCTACCTGAAATCCGGCCATCTCCAGTGTCCAGGCGATGCTGCCGCTGCGCATGCCGCCGCGCCAGCAGTGCAGGCGCACCCGCTTGTCCGGGGCTAGTTCTTTGGCCTGCCGAATAAACTGGACTGATTTTGGCCCTGCGATCGCAAACCCCAGCTCTACCGCCGCATCTCGGCCCTGCTGCTTGTAGCAGGTGCCCACCTCGGCCCGCTCCTCATCGCTAAACAGCGGAAAGCTCACGGCCCCCGGCAGATGCCCCTGCTCAAACTCGCCCGGACTGCGCACGTCTAGAACGGGGCCAGCGTTGTTGAAAAAAGCTTCAATCTGAACGAGTTTCACCATTTGTTGATCTTAATCGGTTGGGCCAGATTCTTCAGCGGCACCACCTCACCGATGACGGTACTCTCTCCATAGCCCGCGCGGCGCAGAGCTTCCAGACAGGCTGCCGTGCGCTCCGCCGGAATTGAGGCAAGTAGCCCACCCGCTGTCTGTGGATCAAACAAAATCCCATAGTCAGCCTGGGTGGCAAAGGCAGCTCCGTTCTCAATTGCGATCGCAGCTGCTTCATTTTGCGCCTGCAGAGAACTAACAATGCCTGAGGCTAGGGTTTCTCGGGCTCCGGCTAACACCGGCAGCTCACCCAAGTCAAGCTCCACGCTGACCTGGGCTGCCTGCACCATCTCCAGCAGGTGCCCCACCAGACCAAACCCCGTTACGTCGGTGCAGGCCGTTGCCCCATGCAATTGGAAGCAGCGGGCTGCCTCTCGGTTGGAGTGCAGCATCTGAGCGACCGCCGCTTCAATCCAGCGACCCTTAGCTCGTAGGCGCATATCGGCGGCAAACAGGGTGCCTGTGCCCAGCGGCTTGGTCAAAATGAGGTGATCCCCCGGCTGCATCCCACCCTTGCGCAGCAGTTGAGCGGGATCGGCCAGCCCGTTACAGGCAAATCCCAGGGCCAGCTCTGTTCCTTCAGTCGTGTGGCCACCCACTAGGGGGGCTTGGGCTGCTCCCAACGCCTTCTGCACCCCGGCGAGCAGCTGATAGAGCGTTTCCTCCTGTAGGGCTTCGCTAGCGTAGGGCACAACCGCCATCGCCAAGGCGCTCTGAGGCTCAGCCCCCATCGCATAGAGGTCGCTGAGGCAGTGGTTGACGCAGACTTGGGCAAAGACAAAGGGGTCGTCCAGCATGGCCCGGAAGTAGTCTACTGTGTGCAGCATGACCTTCCCAGCGGGCACAGCGACTACCGCTGCGTCGTCTGGGGCATCCAATCCCAAAAGAATTTCGCCCGTAGAGGGCCCGGCGATAGCGAGATCGGCCTCAACTCGGCGCAGTGCTCGTCTCAGAGCACCGCTGCCCACCTTAGAGCCGCAGCCAGCGCAGAACATGGGTGGGGCAGATGGCGTTGACGCCGCCAGAGGCATCTCTCGGGGATCTGCCATTGCCGGAAAGTCGGTGAAGAGGCGCATGAATTTGCGATCGATCCGGTCTTTCCACTGGCGGGCCAGCGGCGATTCAAAGGTAAACGGGCCCCTTGATGCGATCGCACTGCCGCCGCCAATATCAATAATGTTGAGAAACTGACGCTGGGGCCGAAAAGGCCGCAGTGACTGCCCCCGCAGGTAGCGCACCAGATTTTTGAACAGGGGCGGTCCCTGACGCACCGCAAATACTCCGGCCTTAGGGCGAGGATGGCTGACCATCGTTGCCACATCCCCAGCAGCAAACACATTGTCGTGGGAGCAGCTCTGCAGCGTATCGCGCACCTTGATAAAGCCCCCATCGTCTAGAGAGAGGCCGCTGTTCTGCAGCCAGGCTGGGGCAGCAGCGCTGGTCACCCAGAATATGCGATCGCACATCACCTCCCGCCCCGACTCGCAGATCACTCTGCATGTGAGGCCATCGGCTGCCAGCTCCACCGCCACCACGGTCTCATTCAGGTGCAGCTGAATACCCTGATCTTGAAAGATCTGCTGCAGCCGCCGCCGGGTGGCATGGTTCCGCCCAGTGGCAATCGCATCGCCTCGGTGAAAAACGTGAATCGTCACCTGATCTAGGGATCGACCCAGTTCAGCCAACAGATTTCGCAGCCGCTCCTGCAGGTTCAGGGTCAGCTCCACGCCACCCACCCCGGCCCCCACTATCCCCAAGACCAAGGGTTGATCGGGTGCTTGCCGCACTGCTGCCAGAATCTGCTCCCACTGGCGCAGCAGTTCCGGCACCGGCTTAGCCGGAATGGTGTATTTTGCCGCCCCCGGCACCGCCACTGTCCCCGGCGTACTGCCCGTATCAATCGACAGCACATCGTATCGGACCGGTGGATGGTTGGCGCAAATCACCTGCTGCTTTTCCAGGTCTAGCCCAATGGCCCGATCCATAAAGAGGCGGCAGCGGGCAAAGCGGGTCAAAGGCCGCAGGTCAATATGAGACTCGTCAAAGCCGTACACGCCTGCGACGTGGCAGGGCAGCATTCCAGAATAGGGGGTATCGACCAGATTAGTTATCAGCGTTAGCCGCACTCCAGGCAGAGCTACCATGCCCAGCTTACGCAGCAAGATGGCGTGAGTGTGCCCGCCCCCAACCAGCACCACGTCGGTTGTTATGGGTTGACTCCCCTGCATTGTCGGCAATCCTCAGTCTGGCCAGCCTTTTTAGGATAACCAGTAGGAACCGCAGATGCGTCTAGCGGTGGGCTAAACGGCCACTGGACTAAACGGGATTGTCTGCCAGGCTAGTCTGCTCCTCCGGCAAAGGGGGCCGCAGCGTTAGATAGGCTGCCGCCCCCAGCAGAGGCAGCAGCGCCACTATCCAGAACCAGAGGGGCTGCTTTAGGTTGCGCCGGGCCATATCATCTCCTAGCAGCACCGGAAACAGCCCCCACAGCAGGCAAAAGTCCAAACTGGCCACATGGATAAAACGGCTGGTGCGCCACTGCTGCCAAAAATCGCTCCAGTCGCCCGCAATCAGCCCATAGCCAACCAGCCCCAGGGACGCTAGCAGCAACATCAGCCCCAGCCAGCGAGAATCTAGGAGTCTCAGCAGCCAGTTTTTAGGGCCGGTAAAGGTCGGGTTGGGCGATCGCCAAATCAGATAGGGCAACATCGCAAAGGCCCCTGTCCCAAACGAAGCCACCACAAAGGGCCAGGCTTTTGCCGGCTGCTGATGGCCGTCAATCAATGCGATCGCAGCATAGACCATGGGCCAAATTCCCATGACGCTAAACAGAGCTGAAACAGCCGGATTAATACCGTTCCAGTCGCCTACAGAAAGCCTCACAATCAAATCGGTAGTGCCCGGCTGATTGGGCGGTGCAAACACAAAAGCGTAAACTAAAACACTAATCCAGAGGACAGATAAACCAAAGCGCCTCATGATACTTAAAATAAACTCCGAGAACTACTAAGTTTCAATCCAATTTATCAATCAAATTAAAACAAAGCAGACAGTGAGGCCTCCAGCAACTAGGCTTGGATAGAGAGTTCTGTCATTTACCTAAAACAAGCCTTAAGAGGAAATTAAAAACAGTTTCAAATACAGGCCTCTCCACTGTTGTGTTCACCCAGTTCAAATGCCTGACCTGGAGCAAAATCCTTTAAAGAGCAATTTTTATATTCTCAAATAGTAAGTTTCGTTACGTTCAATCTCTCATTTCCGGGGAAAGCACTGTGCCCCTTGTCACCGTTCGATGGCCGCATCAAACACCGGCCGGTTACCGCCGTGCTATGCACATCAATTATTTCCTAGAGCTATACGAGTCTGGGTACCGGGAATTTGCCGGTATTCATTTGAGTGGGGCTGACCTCAAGAACCGAATCCTGGTCGATGTTAATCTGACAGACGCTAATTTAACCGGAGCCGACCTGAAGCGCACCTTTTTGACCAAAGCTACCCTAAAAGGAGCCAAGCTCAACTGGACTGATTTTAGCTTTGCCAAAATGAGCGAGAGCAGCCTGGCTTACGCTGACCTGACCAAGGCCAACCTTCGGGGCTGCTTCCTGGTCAGATCCGACCTCACAGGAGCACAGCTGAGCGGCAGCAACCTCAGCTACGTCAACCTGAGCCGGGCTAACCTGACAGGCGCTAATTTGTGTGGGGCCAACTTGTGTGGGGCTAATCTGCGGGGCGCTAATCTCAGTGGAGCCAATTTAGCCTGGGCCCATCTCAGTGGTGCTCGTCTCAGTGGTGCTGAGCTAGACGAAACTCGCCTCGATGCAGCCAATCTCGAAGGAGCCTGGCTCAACGGAGTAGATCTGCACGGCATGGATCTCAGTGGCGTTAACTTAAAGGACGCCAAGCTCAACGGCTCAAATCTAGACAACACCAACCTCAGTGCCGCTAATTTAACCCAGGCAACCCTACGAGGCGTCAGCCTGGTTGGAGCCAATCTCAGCAGCTCTGACCTGACAGGAGCCATTCTTTGGAATGCTCGGCTGAATGGAGCCGACTTAACTCGGGCCGACTTAACTCGGGCCAATCTAGGCGATGCGTCGCTTGAAGGGGCCGTGGTAGAAGGCACTGAGTTTACAGATGCCGTTTTGCCCAGAGCCGCCCAAGCTTACCTGCTTGAATCCGTGCGGGGCACCACCCGATGGACCCACCGGGAGTCTCGGGACACTTTAGAAAACTCAGAGTTCATCGATCGCCTCAGTTTTTGAGCGACCTCTGAAGCAGATTTAACTCCCCTTAAGCTTCAGCAACTTTGTCCTCAATACCTGGCGGATCAACTCCAGTTTGCAGCATTGTCAAAACGGCAGACCAAGAGGAGAAAGCCATGTCAACTTTTGGAGTGGTGCTCGTCACCGTTAGCTCCCGCGAGGAAGCTCTGAGCCTGGCCGACCACCTGGTAAATGAGTCTCTAGCTGCGTGCGTCAACTTCTTTCCTATTCACTCGGTCTACTCCTGGCAGGGCACAATTCGCCATGATGATGAGTGGCAGATGGTGATTAAGACCAACCTAGACTACTTCAACCTGCTGGTAGCCCGGGTTAAAGAGCTCCACTCCTATGAGGTGCCGGAGGTCATTGCTCTGAACATTGCCCAGGGCTCAAAACCTTACCTGGATTGGCTGGCTGAACAAACAACCTTCAGGTAGCGCTACCAGGGAATGGGGCTGCGATCGCGCCAAAACAGCCCTGATGGAGCATCGTCCGACAGGGTCGCCAGCCACACAATCGTATCCGCCCCCTGTTCTGGGCTACGGGTTGCCCCTGCACCGCCCATATCCGTTTGAACCCAGCCTGGGCAGACACTGTTCACCTTAATATTTGTGCCCTCTAGCTCGCTGGCCAAAATGCGAGTGACAGCGTTTAAAGAAACCTTAGACAGCCGATACGCCGTGTGCCCCCCGCCCATATCGGTCAGCTGCCCCATGCCCGAAGACACGTTGACGATCCGGCCATAGCCCTGTTTCTTCATCAGCGGCACAAAGGCCTGAGCCAGCAAAATGGGGGCGTAGGTATTGGTCTCCATCGCCTCCCGAATCGGCCCCACGTCCGTGCTGAGAATGCTGCCGTCGTGGGCATCCGGCAAAATTCCGGCGTTGTTTACCAGAATATCCACCCGACCCACTTCAGATTCCAGCAGTTCTGCCAGAATTTTGATGCCGCCCGCATCTGTCACACTCAGCTGATGGGCTACGACATCTAACCCCTCCTGCCGGAGCTTGTCTGCGGCTGCCTCTCCTTTCTTGGGGTCGCGGCTCCCCAGGATCACTTTGATCCCCTGCTTGGCTAGCTGCCGGGTCGTCTCAAAGCCAATGCCGCGATTAGCTCCCGTTACCAGAGCAACCCGCTGTTCTGCCGCCATATTTACCTGCCTGTGCCTGCAGCATCTGTTAATTAGCTTCTACGGGCACTTTACTCAATTTTTCTGGGTCTGCCCTCTATTACTAGACACGTTTTTAACGTTCGCTCCAATCGTTAAGCTTCCTCACTGGCCTGATTCTGCAGGTCCTCAATCGCCAGCAGCAGCTCCTCCTCCTGGGCTTCAAAAATCTCTTCATCCACTTCACCCATGTCAAAAGCCAGCTGCAGGGCCAGAAGCTGCTTTTGCAGCACTTCCAGGTCGTTGGTTTCGCCCTCAGCCTGCTCAAGCAGCTTCTGAGCAATCCAGGTAACGCCATCTAGGGGACCGGTCACGGGCAGTAGCAGGAGGTTCAACATGGTTAATCCAGCTGATCAAGCTGTGCGAAGTTATAGGGAGCCGTGAAATTGTTGTAGCGAATCCGCAGCCGCGCCTCAAACTGAGCATCTAGAGCTTCAATCGCCTGGTTAAAGGAGGGTTCGTCCTCCCAGTCAATTAAGTAGGCTGCGTTGTAAATCATTGAATCCATCATGGGGTCGTTTTCTAGAGCTTCTACAGCCAGCGGGTTCAAGGTGGCTCTAAAGGCTGCGACAATTCCCTCTTTACGAGCATTTACGGCCTGCTCAATCCCCTGACCAATGCTGATCACCTGATCCATGCTCAGCTGTTTGCCCTCTAAAGCATCGCGCTCCTGCCGGAGGGATTCATTTTCCTGCATCAGCGTCTCTAGCTCGGCTGCCTGGTCCCACAGCACTTTAACGCTGACCTCTCGCCGCCCCTCTAGCCGCTCAAACAGCTGCTGCAGCCCGGCCCCTTGAGTTTCTACAAGCTGCTGCACAACTTGCTCCCAGCTCTCGATAATTAGCCCAAACTGCAGCGGCAGCAGCGTTCGGTGGCCGCATCGCATCGCTTCTTCGAGCACCTTCTCGTGGCCCAGCAGGTTCTTGCGGCTGGCCAGGTACCGCTCCTGCCCAGTTTCTGAATATAGAAACGCAAATCTATTCAGCGTGTGCGATCGCACACATTGCTTATCTAAACCCTCAACTTCAAGCTCGCTAGGGCCGGGAGCCGGGAAAATGCCGTATAAATAGTAGCGATCTGCCATACCAGTAGGGTGGTCCAGCCACCTGCATTAATTTAAGAAGTGAGTCAAAACAGCGGTAAGCCTGACCCAACCAGCGCCAAGAGAAGCTCAGATCGGTTTGGAGGTCAGCACCAGCCGCAGCTTGGCGTGAATCAGGTTTAGCTGCGCTAGCCCTAAATCCAGATCTCCCTCTACCACCACCCCAGTATTCAGCAGTCGATCTAGAAGCTCCAGAATCGTGGGCTTTGGAGAGGCTTCACCGGGGTAATAGCCGCCTTCTCTGGGCAGCAGCGTACCCACATCTCCCAAGTCGAGGTTCAAATCCGCTGGATCTACGTCAAAAACTTCACATAGGTGGAGCACTTGCTCTTCCAGTTTGCGAATGCTCTCTGCTGCCCGGTCTAGCTCCTCCTCATTGAGCTGACCTGCCTCCATGCGGCGAATCACCTGGGCTTCCATGAGCTGCCGCAGCAGCTCAATTACCGTCAGCAGCAGCGGCGCTAAGCCCGCATCCGCCCCTTTCTGAGGCCGAATTGCCACGTCAGGAAGGCGCTCAAAGGCAGAATTTTCAGCGGGGGTTTGAGAGGTCATGGCCTCAGCCTAGTGCCGACGCCACATCATATCGCGCCACTGCCGCTGGGAGTCGTGGACCAACATTTGGGCATAACCTGCCACCATCCGCCCCTGGTCTTGAATCAGGCTGGCAGGCGTGGAGCTGACCGTGCGGCAAGAGCGGAAGCTGGGGATTGTCCGGCTTGTAGCAACGTGCTTCATTGTGCGGACTGTCAGCATTGGCACCTCCAAGGAATGGCTAACAAAGAGTTCTTTCTCTAGAGTGCCCCTCAACTTCAGAAGCTCTACAGGTGCAGAATGACCGAGAGAGACTAAGGGTGGGGCTAACTTGCTTCCGACAGACCCTACAGGTAATGCCATAGGTTCCTATCAAACAATCCTTACAGCCTATACCTGAGCGGCTTTTAGGGCTTTCAACTCCGCTTCCAGCGTTTCTAAACGGCTCTGAAGCTGCTGGTTGGTGGTCAGCAGTTCCTGATTACGACCACTTAGGTAGGGATCGTTTTCCCACCAGTTGATGCCAATTTCGCGGGCCTTGTCCACCGACGAGATCAGCAGCCGAATGCGGATACTGAGCAATTCAGTGGATCCCACTGAAATCGAAATGTCTCCGGCAATCACCACGCCTTTATCCAGTACCCGTTCTAAAACGTCTGCTAGAGACGAGCCCTGGGTAGAGGTGGTAATGGCACGGTTGGGCTGGGGGCGAGAGAAGGAGGTTG
>JACVRP010000555.1 GCA_014534385.1 Cyanobacteria bacterium Co-bin13 | reverse complement strand
GTTGCACTGCGCCTCTCCAGATCAATACCCTGCCTTGCCCACCCCAATCTAGTTGCGGCAGCAGCGACTGCTCTCTCAGCCAGGTTTTGTTGATTACGAGCTGTTTTGGCAGCAATCTCTGCTTTCTCTGCCGCATTCTCTGCCTGCTGTCGTTCCGATAGGGCTTGCTGCACTTCTGCTTGTGCCCGCTGCCGTTCCTGGCGGACCGTTGCTACCTGGGTCTTAGCCGCTTCTACCTGTTGCTTTGCGTCCTTAACTTGCTCCTCCGTCCGCTGCCGTATGTCGATTTGCTCTTCTCGGGCAGCAAAAACTTCTCTCTGAGATTGATCAACATCTGCCCTTGCCTGTCTCGACTCTGCTTCAGCCCGCGCAGATATTACCTTAGATTCTTCCTCGACTTGCTTAGCGCCTTGAGCCGTAGTCAGCCCCCAGCCACCAGTTATCAAAGCCAAACCAATCGCCAATGCTGCTCCGGCAGTACTCAGCGTCAGCCGCTTCGCCGCCTTCGCATTCGCCGCCGCCAAAATCTGGTTTGCTTCCTGCTGGGTTGCCAGTGCCGCCTGCACCTCCTTCAGGTCTAGCTCGCGGCTCGCCGCCAAAAACTCGTAGTCCTGTGCGCCCAAGTTTTTATCCAGCGCCCAGCCCTGGGCATCGATCAACGCCTGCCCCCGCAGCAGCCGCGAGTCATCCTGCCGATCTGAGACTAGCCAGGCCGCAATTGCCTCCGCATAGGGCCGCAGCCGCCCCAGCGCCTGGTTTACCCAATCAGCATTAAAGACCTGCTCATAAACTCGGTTGTAAACCTTCAACCTACCCTGGTGCGCCACCACCAGCCCCGACAGGCGCAGCTCCATCTGCTCCGGGCTACCATCGTAGGGCACCGCCCCCTGCTGCTGCACCTGCTGATAAATCCCCAGCAGCCGCCCCGCCTTGCGCTCATCCTGCAAAATCCGCGCCTGAATTGTTCGCAGGTGATCCTGATCATCCTGAGCTTCCCAGTTAGCGATCACCTGGGTCTGCACCAGCTGATCCACCGCTTCGCTAGAGAGCGCAGCCCCCACTCCGCTATGCTCAGCCACCAGCCGACACAGCTTTTGAGTCAAAAAGGGCTGTCCCCCCGTCCAGGCCAAAATGCTTTGCAGCACCGCAGCCGGATTTGCCAGCTTTTTCGCCAGCACATCGACCAGCGGCTGCCCCTGCTCAAACCGCAGGCCCGTTAGCTCAATCGCCCGACCCACATTAAACGGCGTGCGGGTCTTGTCGCGCACCAAGTCCGCAGGCGTCGCCACCCCCAGCAGCACAAACACCAGCCGACCATAGGCCGGATTATCCACCCGCTGGTTATAGCAGGCCCGAATGAAGGTAAACAGATCATCCGTCGGGAAATTGAGGCTGAGCACACTGTCGATCTCATCGACAAAGATGACAATGGGCTGCGTGATCTGCTCCAGCAGCACCGACTCGATAAACTCGCCCAACCGCTGCACCGGGGTCAGGTCTTCGTGCTCCCGCAGCCAGCTCCGCAGGTTAAAGCCATTCGTCAGCTCAAAGCTGCTCGCCAGGCTGCGAATCAGCCCCGCATACCAGCGGTCAGCATTTACCTGCTGGCTGCCAATCAGCGTAATGTCGATATTGGCACAGGCACAGCCCTCGGCCTGGAGCCGCTGCATCGTCCGCACCCGCAGACTCGACTTGCCCATCTGGCGCGAGTTCAGCACATAGCAAAACTCCCTTGCCCGAATTCCCTGGTACAGCGCTTCATCCGCATCGCGCTCGACGTAGGTAGGGGCGTCTGCCGCCAGACTCCCCCCCGTTTGAAACAGATCTGCTGAGTGAGACTCTGAATAAGACTCTGAGGGCATCGTCATTTAGCGCACTCCCAGGCGATCTTTGAAGTATTGTCGATACAGTTCACAGCGAGGCGTTACATCGTTGCCCTGCAAGTTCACCAGGCCCATGCTGTGCAGCTGAAACGCCTGCACCGACTCCAGCCGCACCGGCTGAGTGGAGGCTACAATGCGCTTGACGGCTGCCGCCAGCTCAGGCCGCTGCTCCAGGTTCCACAGGTGCCGCCGCAGGTGATCGCCATAGGGGCCAGCCTCAGTGGGGGCTTCGGCCAGCAGTTGCTCTAGCGACATGTCCTGCCGCGCCAGGTTGTACAGCGCCACCCGCACCAGGTAGGGGTGCCCGCCGATCATCTCTTGCAAAGGGGCCACAAAATCGGCACTGCTGTCTAGCCCGTGTCGCTGAGCCAGCTCCGCCATTTGTTCGGCTGAAAACTCCGGTAGCTCAATCGGCAGCCCCACATTAAAGGGCGACTGATTGATATTCATGGGAATGTACACCTCGGTCGAGTGCACCACCACCAGCCGCAGCTTTTTCCACACTTCGCGGCTCTTGCCGTCTTCGTGCCACGCCCGCAGCAGACCAAAAAAGTCAGAGGCAATC
>JACVRP010000340.1 GCA_014534385.1 Cyanobacteria bacterium Co-bin13 | reverse complement strand
CCGCGTCTCCCCTGCCCCCCGTCTCCCCTGCTCCCCCGCTCCCCTTTCCACCCAAATATGGCAGCTAGGCTTTAATTGCTATAGCCTGGGCACAGGTTAGTGCGAGGAGCCCTATGCGTCAAAAACTGAAGCTCTGGTTGGCGGTTGGCTTGGCCGCAATGCTGCTGTTGGGGGGTTGTGCGGTGCCTCGGGTGAGGGCTGAGGATCGGCTGTTTCTCCGGGTGTCGGTGGATTACCTGGATGAGTACCGGCTGCCGCAGCAGGCGTTTGAGGGGACGACGGTGGGGGGGTTGAGTGCGATCGCATATTCCCCTCAGACCAACCAGCTCTATGCCCTCTCTGATGATCGGGGCCGTTTGGGGCCGCCCCGCTTTTACACCCTGGCATTGGGATTTACCTCAGATAGCGCAGGCGCGCCTGCCTTTGACAGGATTGCCGTGGAGTCTTTCACGGAGCTAACCGACCCGGAGGGACAGACCTACGGTGTAGGCCAGCTCGACCCTGAGGGTATGGCTTTGTCACCCCGGCAAACGGTGCTCATCAGCAGTGAAGGAGATGCTGCTCAGGGCGTTGATCCGCTGATTGGCGAGTTTGACCTGGAGACGGGGCGAATGCAGGCGGCCTTTCGGCTGCCAGAGCGCTACCTGCCCGATGGCGAGACACCGCCCCAGCGAGGCACTCAAAACAACCTCAGCCTGGAGTCTTTGACCGTTAGCTTGGGGCAGTCGAGCAATGCCTTGATCGAGCCTTTTCGTATCTTTACCGCCACAGAATCGGCCCTAGTGCAGGACTATGACGACGACCCGACCAGAGCCCTTAACAACCGCTTTTTGCACTACCTGATCGGGGAGAACCAGTCCACCGTGATCGCTGAGCACCGCTATCCGCTGGATCTAGAACCTCAGGGGGCGCTGCTCAACGGTTTAACGGAACTGCTGACGCTGGATCAGGGCGGTCATTTCCTGGCGCTGGAGCGGGCCTTTGGGCTGCGGGGCTTTCAGGTCAAGCTGTTTCAGCTGGCCAGTGGCGGGGCAACCGATATCTCCAGAGTGGCCAGCCTCAAAGGCGACGTTGAGAGCATTCAGCCGATTCGCAAGCAGCTGGTGCTCGACCTCACTGCAGCCGGTATTCCTGCCGAAAACTTGGAGGGCATGACCCTGGGGCCGCGCTTGCCCGACGGCACTCAAAGCCTCTTGATGATCAGCGACAACAATTTCGAGGCCACTCAAGAGACTCAGTTCCTGCTGTTTCGACTACGGACAGGCTGAAGCCAAAACTTTCAGTCTGCGAGTTTTATTTGTCATCAAACAGTATTCCTGCCTACCGAGATCTTGAGTTGGGTGGTTTACAGGTTCACCAAACCTGATACATTGGGCGAGTATCAGCACAGTGTTTGAATAAGTGACATGAGAGTCCTAGTAATTGGTGGCGACGGCTATTGCGGGTGGGCGACCGCTCTGTATCTTTCCAATCGTGGGTATGAAGTTGGTATTTTAGACAGCCTGGTGCGGCGGCACTGGGATGCTCAGCTCTGCACCGAAACCCTGACTCCAATTGCCCCCATTCAAGCTCGCCTCCAGCGCTGGAAAGACCTCACTGGGAAAACCATTGACCTGTTCGTTGGCGACATCAATGACTATCCCTTCTTAGAGAAGTCGCTGCTGCAGTTTCAGCCAGATGCTGTCGTTCACTTCGGCGAACAGCGCTCGGCACCGTTCTCCATGATCGACCGGGAGCACGCTGTGCTGACCCAGGCCAATAACGTCATTGGCAACCTCAACCTGCTCTACGCCCTGCGCGACCATTTCCCCGACTGTCACCTGGTGAAGCTGGGCACCATGGGCGAATACGGCACGCCCAACATCGACATCGAAGAAGGCTATATCACCATTGAGCACAATGGCCGTAAAGATACCCTGCCCTACCCCAAGCAGCCCGGCTCGTTCTACCACCTGAGCAAGGTTCACGACTCCCACAACATTCACTTTGCCTGTAAGATTTGGGGCCTGCGCGCCACTGACCTCAACCAGGGCGTCGTCTACGGTGTGCTGACCGAAGAAACTGGCATGGATGAGCTGCTGATCAACCGCCTCGACTACGATGGCGTGTTTGGTACGGCCCTCAACCGCTTCTGTATTCAGGCCGCAGTGGGCCACCCCCTAACGGTGTACGGCAAGGGCGGCCAGACCCGCGCCTTCCTCGACATTCGCGACACCGTGCGCTGCGTAGAGATTGCGATCGCAAACCCCGCCGAAGCCGGTAAGTTCCGGGTGTTCAACCAGTTCACTGAAATGTTTAGCGTTGGCGACCTGGCCATGATGGTCAAAAAAGCCGCCACCACGATGGGCCTCAACGTCGATGTTGACTACCTGGAAAACCCCCGCGTAGAAATGGAAGACCACTATTTCAACGCCAAAAACACCAACCTGCTAGACCTCGGCCTGCAGCCCCACTACCTGTCTGACTCGCTGCTCGACTCCCTGCTCAACTTCGCCGTGAAGTACAAGCACCGAGTTGATAACGAGCAGATTCTGCCCAAAGTGCAGTGGCGGCGGTAGAAAGATAGGAGAGGAGGAGACGCGGAGAGGGGGAGACGCGGAGACGCGGAGAGTTCGATCTTCAGGTTCTCTGTGCCCGCAAGTTGCCCCTTCCCTTATCTTCCTCTCCTCCCCTACCCCCCTTACCTTCTCCGCGTCCCCGCGTCCCCCTGTCCCCGCGTCCTCCTACCCATCCACTCATCTAGCCCCTATGCGGATCGCCCTCTTCACCGAGACCTTTTTGCCCAAGGTTGATGGCATTGTCACGCGCCTGAAGCACACGGTAGAACATCTCCAGCGATCAGGCGATCAGGTATTGGTTTTCTCTCCCGAAGGCGGGCTCAGGGAGTACAAGGGAGCCAAGATTCATGGCGTATCGGGCATGGCGTTTCCGCTATACCCGGAGCTGAAGCTGGCGCTGCCCCGGCCCTCGATTGGCGAGGCGCTGGAGCAGTTTAACCCCGATCTGATTCACGTCGTGAACCCGGCAGTGCTGGGTCTGGCCGGAATCTATTACAGCAAGACGTTAAATATTCCGCTGATGGCCTCGTACCATACGCACCTGCCCAAGTACCTGGAGCATTACGGCCTGGGTATGTTGGAGGGGGTGATGTGGGAGCTGATTAAGGCCATGCACAACCAGGCCCAGCTTAACCTGGTGACTTCGACCGCAATGAAGGCGGAGCTGACGGAGCACGGGGTAGAGCGGGTCGAGGTGTGGCAGCGCGGCGTGGATACGGAGCTGTTTCGACCTGAGTTGGCGAGTGAGGAGATGCGATCGCACCTCTCCCAGGGCCACCCCGAAGCCCCGCTGCTGCTCTACATCGGCAGACTCTCCGCCGAAAAGGAAATCGACCGTATCAAGCCCGTCTTAGAAGCCATTCCCGGAGCGCGTTTGGCGCTGGTCGGCGATGGGCCGTTTAGGGCTGATTTGGAAAAGCACTTTGCCGAGCTGCCGGTCCACTTTGTCGGCTACCTGGCCGGAGAGCAGCTCGCCTCCGCCTATGCCTCCGCCGATGCCTTCATCTTCCCCTCCCGCACCGAAACCCTGGGGCTGGTGCTGCTGGAAGCAATGGCGGCAGGCTGTCCGGTCGTCGCGGCCAACTCCGGCGGCATCCCCGATATTGTTACCAACGGCGTCAACGGCTATCTGTTTGACCCCACCGATGAGCAGGGAGCCATCATAGCCACCCGAAAACTACTCGAAACCAAAGCCGAACGCGAGCAAATGCGGCTCAACGCCCGCGCCGAAGCTGAGAAGTGGGGCTGGGCTGCCGCTACTCGTCAGCTGCAGCAGTTTTACAAGAGCATTTTGGACGAGTCTTCGCTGCCGATGGCGGCTTAGTGGACCTATAGCAATAAACCACTGCTCGATGAAACAGGGGTGCAGTTAGCTGCGCCCCTGTTTCTATGGCCTGACGACTATTCAATCATCAGGTGCTTAATCAAAACCACCATCCACTGGCAGTCTTTACCGCTGGGGATGGGGTCGCTCCAGTCGTCGTGTTCAGCGTAGTGAAGGGTGTGTAGGTGCTTCGTCATGCGGTCGAGAGCTTCCAAACTGCCATAGAGCACGTTGGTTACCTTCTCCCGCTTGGGTTTGGCCTTGCTCGATTGGGCAGGCGGAACGGTGGGCGGCTGAGCGCCCGTTTCAGTTGATTGAAACATGGTGGTTCTGGTTCCTATGTGATGTGGATGTAGGAAACCAGAACTCACTTTCCTAGCAGCCCCGTCGATATGAGCAATCGGGGCGGCAGGGGAGGTAAACTAGCCTCCAAGCCTGTGCGACACGAAGTCGCACGCGATGAGTGAAGCTGAGACAGTCAGCTTTCAAACCAGTGTCTAGGTTTGTCTCCAATCCATCCATGCGTCATTGGTAACGGTGGGGTGTGAAGCGATGGGTAATGCCTAAGGAAGCTGCCAGCCACCAAGGCGGTGACCGGGCTAGGGGAAGAGCCAGCGGATAAACGCTAGTGAATCTGCGTAGGTTGCGAGACGGCTAGGTCAGAGCAAGTGGCTGAGCCTCTGATAGATGGAGCAAACGGGCAGCCCGATACAGGCT
>JACVRP010000159.1 GCA_014534385.1 Cyanobacteria bacterium Co-bin13 | reverse complement strand
GAATTGACCGGTAAGCCCAGTAGCTGCTGGACAGGTTACGAATCGTCACGGTCTGCCGCACAGCAGGGCGATCAAAGGCCCGCGCTACCATCGCCGCAAACTGGGCCTGGGTCAGGTTATTAGAGGGCAAGAAGGCTCCACTAGGAAAGCCTCTAACAACCTGAATAGAGGAGAGCCGGTAGATAAAGTCGCTAGCCCAGTAGTTGGCTACCAGGTCGGTGTATCTGGTTTGGGTGACTGTGGTGGTCGTGGTGGTGCGGTTTTGCTGAATCTGTACCGAACCCCCTTCTCGATCATCGTCATCATCATCGTCGTCGTCGTCTTTCAGCAGGGACTGGTCATAGAGCCAGTCAAAATCTTGAATGGGGCCGGAGGGCTTTTCGGGCTGGGAAGATGCGATCGCAGCGGAACCCGTTAGGGCCATCGCAGTCATTAGTAGAGCAGCTAAAGAAGTATGGCGTGTGAACCGTGCCCAGCTAGTTTGAATCATCAGTGTTCCCTATAAGTTCAGTCAAAATACGCAAAAAGTGAAGGCAAGAAAGCACCTGGGGCCATATCTCCCAATTTGAGCTACGGCTTTGCCAGTTTTCCCGGCCTTACAGGAGCACTCTCAAGTTTTCACATTTCTTTAGTCGGGACGCAGGGGTGCGATCGCAAGTTTCTAAGCAGGCTCAGCTTTACGCAAACAAAAAGCAGACGCTAGAAATGTCTAGCATCTGCAAAGGAAAAGGTTCTCTAGGAACTTTTTGCGCTTCTTTAAAGAGGTTCCTAACAATCCTCCCTAAGAAGCGTTAATCGCCTTCTTCAAAAAGTCCAGCTTCTTAGCATAGGGGGCATAGCGCCAGGCCATGTCGAGCCAAAACGGCTTCTTCAAAACGCTCTTGTGGTGAGAAAACGTCTCGAAGCTGTATCTGCCATGGTATGCGCCAATACCGCTGTCGCCAATGCCACCGAAGGGCATTTGCCAAGCTCCCACCTGCAAAAACACGTCATTGATGCAGACCCCGCCAGAGGAGGTTTCCTGCAGTACTTTCTGCTCAACTGCTTTGTCCTGGGTAAACAGGTACAGGGCCAGGGGCTTGGGCCGCTGATTAATGCCAGCGATCGCCTCATCCAGGCTGGGGTAGGTCAGCACCGGCAAGATAGGGCCAAAAATCTCGTCCGCCATCACCGGGTCGTCCCAACTCACGTTGTCGAGCAGGGTGGGGGCAATGTAGCGGGTTTCGCGGTCGAACTGGCCGCCAACCACCGTTTCCCCTGAGCCTAGTAGGCCCACCAATCGGTCAAACTGCCGCTCATTGACAATGCGGCTCAGGTCAGGGCTTTGAGCCGCATCGTCGCCATAGAAGGCGTTGAGCGCCTGCTTTAGAGCTTCAAACAGGGCAGGTTTGACCGACTCCTTCACCAGCAAATAGTCTGGGGCCACACAGGTCTGCCCGGCGTTGATGAACTTGCCCCAGACAATGCGTTTGGCTGCCGTTTCCAGCTTCGCGTCCGAGTCAATGATGCAGGGGCTCTTGCCGCCCAACTCTAGGGTGACGGGAGTGAGGTGCTCGGCGGCAGCGGCCATCACCACCTTACCGATGCGGGTGCCGCCCGTAAAAAAGATGTGGTCAAAGCGGTGGGCCAGCAGCTCTTGCGCCGTTTCCACGCCACCTTCGGCAACGGCGATGTAGGCCGGGTCGAAGGTGTCTTTGATCAGGTTAGCCACGACCTGGGAGGTCGCCGGAGCAACCTCGGAGGGCTTAACCAGGGCACAGTTTCCGGCTGCGATCGCACCCATTAGCGGCGAAATCACTAGCTGAAACGGGTAGTTCCAGGGACCAAGGATCAGCACCACCCCTTTGGGCTCGGGCTGAATCCAGGCAGAGGCCGGCAGATAGGTCAGATTAACCCCCACCCGCTTTGGCTTAACCCAAGCCTTGAGGTGCTTGAGGATATAGTCCAACTCGCCCAGTACACCAATCTCAAAATACGCTTCGTACTCTGGGCGGCCCAGGTCGGCCCTAACAGCGGCAACGATATCGTCCTGATACTTCAAAACAGCCGCTTTGAGCCGCCTGAGCTGATCAAGGCGAAAGTCAAGGGGTTTAGTCGCCCCCGTCGCGAAAAAGTCACGCTGGGCCTGTAGCCAGTCTGCCGTCGAAGGGGTTACTAAAGCGGTCATAAGGGATCCAACTCTCCTGTTTCTATCCTAATGGGCTTAAGGGGAAGATCGCTGGGGCAGAAATTGGCGCAGAATTTCCCCCGGAGATCGATCCCAGGTGTCGACGTGTTCATAGATTTGGGCCTCAGAGGTGAGCCGATAAATTGAAAAACCGTTGAAAAACAGGCGGGTCTGCCACGGCAGTCGCAAGCTGCCTCGCACTGTCCAATCGGCTCGGATCTGCTCAGGGGCAACGGGTTTCACGCCGTGCAGATCAAAAAACAGCTCAGTAAAAAACAGGCGGCCATGAAACCGCAGAGTCCAGAAGATGATGCGGTAGTTAAATTTGCCCTTAAACCGGTTAACCGGATCTTTGAAAAGAATATCTGAGGTATAGATGTCGTAGGTGATGTCTTGCTCAAACAGCGCCGGTAGGTCGGCCTGTAGCGTTTTCACAACTTGCTCGACCGCTTGAGGGTCAGGCGGGTTTACCCCGACAGGAGCATCGAAAGTAGATTCAGCCATGATTCAGAGCTTTACCGAAAAGCGTATCGAACAGAGGCGTAAAGCTCAACAGGAGGACAGGGAATACAGCCGTTTTTGCCTGACAAGAGAATTTTGGCCCAAGATGCTCTAGGCTATCTCCTAGCAAAGCCGAGTCGCTGAATCTGACAAGCCAGGGCAAAGTCAGTAAACTCTTCCATAGATCCTCCCTGCAAAAATCCATGATTCGCCTGCTACTTGGCCTGCTGCTGACTGTTTCTTTAACCCTGGGAAGCTGGCTTATCCCCGCTACTCCCGCCTACGCTAACTCGGAATCTATGTTTTTAGCTGCTCTACCCGGACTCAGTGGATTTTTCGCCGGACAGCGCCCCACCAATCTGGGCGTGAAAGATGGCAAACTCGCCCCCTGCCCCGGTTCACCCAACTGTGTGGTGAGCCAGGGAGCGCAAGATGGGGAACATGCGATCGCACCCATCGCCTTCACTACCGACCCCGCTACCGCCCTGGCTACGCTCAAATCGGTGGTCACGGCTCAACCCCGCACCGAAATCATTGAGGCGAGCGACAACTATCTCTGCGCCGAGTTCGCCAGCCAGCTCATGGGCTTTGTAGACGACGTAGAGTTCTACCTTGACCCGGCAGAATCGGTGATCCACGTCCGGTCAGCCTCCCGCCTCGGCCAGTCGGATTTAGGCGTCAACCGCAAGCGCATCGAAACCATCCGGGCCGAATTTACCGCTGCCCAGCGGGCCTGACTTCCCTGGCCTAACGTCGCACCGCAGAGACGCGTTTAGCCGCGTCTCTGCCCACCCAAAGCAATGCCAGGATTTTCGGCTTAGCTGCCAAATCCAGACATAATCAGCAGTACCGCTCCACCCACTGCCAGCAAAGACAGCACTGCACCAGCATTCCAGCTTCCTTTCCAGGAGTAGTTTTTCTCGGGCACGACTGCTTCTCCTAATCGCTACTTTGTTCCAGTTTGATGCCTTTATTGTGCCACTCCTGCCCAGTCCAAGCAGGAACCGCCTGCAAGGATCTAGGCCGCTCTAGCTCAAAATTGGGCTGAGTGCTTTAGAGACTTGGAATGCCGGAAAATCCGCCAAATTGTAGAGAACGATACGTTTTAGCCCCTCTCGCCTAAAGAAAACCTTTGACAGATTCGGGAAACCGAAAAAGTTGACTACCCTTTTGACATAACCCCTAACAACAAACGCTTCCACTGAAGTATTCCTTATCCAAGTCCACAGCTGGAGGTTTGCATGAGGCGCTCCAGATCCCGAAGTGGGCTTGGCATAGCTGGTTCTGCAGGCATCTGACCCCCATCCGCTAACCGCACAGTTAATCGAGAGAATTTTATGGCACAGAGTTTTGGTGTAATTGGACTGGCCGTCATGGGTGAAAACCTGGCGCTCAACGTCGAGCGCAACGGATTTCCTGTGGCTGTCTACAACCGCTCCCCCGAAAAAACCCAGACCTTTATGCAGGAGCGCGCCCCTGGTAAAAACGTCCAGGCCACCTATTCCCTGGAGGAGTTTGTGGGGGCACTAGAGCGGCCCCGTCGCATTCTGGTCATGGTTAAAGCAGGCAATCCCGTTGATGCTGTTATTGCCCAGCTGCGGCCCCTGCTGCAGGAAGGCGACATGATTATCGATGGCGGCAACTCCCTCTACGAAGATACCGAGCGCCGTGTGGGCGAACTGGAATCGACCGGGCTCAGCTACATCGGTATGGGCGTCAGCGGCGGTGAAGAGGGCGCACTGAATGGGCCCAGCCTCATGCCCGGCGGCACCAAAGCTGCCTACGACTCGATTGAACCCATCGTCACCAAGATTGCGGCTCAGGTCGATGATGGCCCCTGCGTCACCTACATCGGTCCGGGCGGCTCAGGGCACTACGTCAAGATGGTGCATAACGGCATTGAATACGGCGACATGCAGCTGATTGCCGAAGCCTACGACCTGCTGAAAAACGTGCTGGGGCTGAACCACAACCAGCTCCATGAGGTCTTTGCCGAGTGGAACACCACCGAGGAGCTTGACTCTTACCTGATCGAGATTACGGCAGACATCTTCACCAAGATCGACGAAGAGACTAGCAAGCCCATTGTCGAGCTGATTGTGGATGCAGCCGGACAAAAGGGCACTGGCCGTTGGACCGTCATGAGCGCCCTGGAGATGGGCGTCAGCATTCCCACCATCATCGCTGCCGTCAACTCCCGAATTATGTCTTCTATCAAGGAAGAGCGGGTTTCGGCTTCTAAGCAGCTAACTGGCCCCTCAGGCCGCTTCGATGGTGACACCCAAGCCTTTGTAAATAAGATTCGCGATGCTCTCTACTGCTCCAAGATCTGCTCCTATGCCCAGGGCATGGCGCTGATCGGCGCAGCATCTAACAGCTTCAACTACAACCTAGACCTGGGCGAAATTGCCCGCATCTGGAAGGGCGGCTGCATTATTCGGGCTAGGTTCTTGAACAAGATCAAGCACGCCTACGATGAAAACGGCAGTCTAGCCAACCTGTTGCTGGCTCCCGAGTTTAAGCAGACGATTTTGGATCGGCAAGAAGCCTGGCGCGAAGTCATTGCCATGGCCGCTCAGCTTGGCGTTCCCGTACCGGCCTTTAGCGCCTCGTTAGACTACTTCGACAGCTACCGGCGCGATCGCTTGCCCCAAAACCTCACCCAGGCTCAGCGGGACTACTTCGGTGCCCACACCTACGAGCGGGTAGACAAGGCGGGCACTTTCCACACCGAATGGATGAAGGAAGCGGCGAAGGTGTAACTCGGCCAGATCCACCGATTAAGACCCAATTTCTTGCCAAAAAAGTAGAGACGCGATTAATCGCGTCTCTACTTTTTTCTGGGGATACTTTGTGGAGCTACAGCACCCAAAGCTTTCTCAGGAGCGACCTGGATAAAAGGGAAAGGTTGCCCCTGTCTGATTGAGTTCTTCTTCCAGCATAGCGTTGTAAATCTGGGGCAGGTAGCCGCTCATGCTGTTGGTTTCAATGCCGTAGCCCAGGCTGGTCCAGGTGCCGGAGAGCATATATAGCACTTCATCTAAACGCTCTTGCCGCAGCATCTCTGCGATATCGACGCCCCAGGCTGAGGTATCGCTCAGCCAGCTATGCACAACGGCATCCTGATATTCAGGCTGGAAGCTGTATTCACCCCACATATCGAACCAGGGGGGCGGACTGGGATGGTAGGCTTCGGCTTTGGCCTCCCAGGTGGTGGTGAGAAACTGATAGCGCCCTGCAGCCGTCGTGCAGTCTCCCAGGTTAGGGCCTGCCACAATTTCGACGCAAAGATCGGGGTGCCGGCTGAGATCCTCTACCAGTTTGCCGCCATAGAGGAGGCGATAGGGTTCGTCCATGTTGGACTCAGAGGCTGAGATCGTCCGCATTAGGGCCCGGATATGGGGATCGCCGCCTCGCATTACGAGTGGCTCCGGGTATTCGACCCAGCTGGCCTGATCTGAATGGCCTACTCGCTCTGGCGAAGGCGCGTTTTGAATAAACCAGGCAGTAAGCAACAGCAAAAACGCCGTTACAGGTAAAGCAGCGTAGTTGGGATCAGCAGACCGAGACTGACCTGAGCGTCGCGGGGGCTGGCGCAGTTTCGGCCGCTGGCGCAGTTGCTTTCGCTGTCGCGGTTGCTTGTCTTTAGGCAACGAAGTCACAGGATATAGCCGTCAATCTGTCAAAAGAAATACCAGCCTGCGGCTATGTTAACTCACGAATCGAGATTATGTTTTGAAGAAGGATTTCAATTCTTGCCAGACGGGGTGCGATCGCTTTGGCCCAGCCGGCTGTGTCAAAATGCCGTGACGTGGGCTAAACAGCAGCGCCAGCGTAAACAGAGACGAAACTACCAGCACAATCGCCGGGCCAGAGGGCAGGTTAAACCAGTAGCTCAAGTACATGCCGCTGATGCTGGAGAAAACGCCGATCCCGGCTCCCACAAACATAACCTGATGCAGCCTAGGCACCAGCAGGTAGGCAGTCGCACCGGGCGTAATCAGCAAAGAGAGCACCAGCACGACTCCCACTGCTTTGAGGCTGGCTACCACAGTCAGGGCAATTAGCGCCATCAGACCAAAATTGAGCAGGTTTACCGGCAGCCCCACAGCTTCGGCTCCCTGGGGATCAAAGGTGTAAAACAGCAGCTCTTTGTACAGTAAAAAGACCACCACCAGCGCTACTCCGGCAATGATGGCTGTATCTCGCAGGTCGCTGCCGGTCACGCCCAAAATATTGCCAAAGAGAAAGTGATTGAGGTCGATCTTGTTGGTTCTTTGAATGGCAGTGATCAGGGTAATGCCCAGAGCAAAGAAGGCAGAGAGCACAATGCCCATCGCGGCGTCTTCTTTGATTGGGCTGCGGGTGCGGATCCAGCCGATGACCAGGGTGCTGAGAATACCGGCAATGAAGGCCCCGACAAAAATATTGGCCCCTATCAGAAATGCGATCGCAAGCCCCGGCAGCACCGAGTGGCTGATGGCATCTCCCAACAGCGCCAGTCGTTGCACCATCAGGTAACTGCCCACCACCGCACAGACCACGCCCACCAGCACCGCCACCAGCAGCGCCCGCTGCATAAAGCCATACTGCAGCGGCTCGATCAGCGCATTAAAAAAATCCATGTCTACAGCACTTCCCTACGCGGCATAGAAGTTCACGTGGCCACCGTAGGCCTGGCTCAGGTTATCCCGGTTTAAGACGTGCTCGCGCGGGCCGCTGGCTATGAGTTCGCGGTTTAGCAAGATCAGGTTGTCGAAGTGGGTAATCGACTCGCCCAGGTCATGGTTGACCACCAGCACCACCTTGCCCTCGTTGGCCAGCGACCGAAAAATCTGAAACAGCACGGTTTCGGTCTTTTGATCGACGCCTACAAACGGCTCGTCGAAGCAGAAGATATCGGCCTCTTGCGCTAGGGAGCGGGCCAAAAAGACCCGCTGCTGCTGCCCACCCGAGAGCTGGCCGATGGGCCGATCGCGAAACTCAGCCATGCCCACTCGCTCTAGGGCAGCCTGAGCTTTACGGCGGCTAGCCGTGGAGAAGCGGCGGAAAAAACCGGCCTGCCGCACCCGCCCCATCATTACCACATCCCAAACGGTAGCGGGGTATTGCCAGTCAATTTGGCTGCGCTGGGGCACGTAGGCAATGCGATCGCGCTTGTCTGCAAGTGCCTGTTCTCCGTACAGCACCGAGCCTTCGGTCACCGGCACCAGGCCCAGCATGGCCTTTAGCAGCGTGCTCTTGCCCGCGCCATTGGGGCCGATAAGCCCAGTCAACCGCCCTGGCTGCACCGACACCGACACATCCTCAAGCGCCTTGACCTGCCGATACTGCACGCTGACATGGCTGACCTGAATCGGCTGCACTGGCACTTCATAGGAGCGAACCAGCCGTAGGTTAGGGGTGTTGGAGGTGTAGGACCAGTTAGAGTCAGTCATGGGAAGGCTTCCATCGAAAAATGAAAGAATTATG
>JACVRP010000187.1 GCA_014534385.1 Cyanobacteria bacterium Co-bin13 | reverse complement strand
GCGGAGGGCAACCTGGTGCGAGCGATTTTGGGCTACAACCGCTCCTTGGCGGCTTTAGAGCGGGCCATTAGTAACCTACCAGCGGCGAGAACTGCTACGCCAGCAGGGATCTAAAGGGAACTTAGAACGTGGGCTCGGCCACAGCAATCCAGAGAACCCTGTGCTGAAATTTGGTTCAGCTAGTTAACTCAGCTTATTGTGCTGAGGGCTGAGACCTGTATAAAAACCAGGGCGAACGAAGGGACTCGAACCCTCGAATGGTGGAACCACAATCCACTGCCTTAACCACTTGGCTACGCTCGCCATATTCTTTTTCGCGGTTCTAATTGTAGCACTCAAATAACTGTTTCAACCACACACATTTCATATCGTCTGGGTTACTCTAAAGCATGACGAGGCAAGGGTAACCATCATGACAGGTTCTCATTCCGGGGTCAGAACGATGGGGAAAACGAACCGGGTTCTCTGGCTGGGTGCTTTAGCCGCGATCTCGCTAGTGGCCGTGGGCATGGCTGCTACTAACCCTGACTCTTTTGAGTACGAGCAGTATGCCGCGGACCGATTGTCGGTGTATTTGGAAGACCAGCTTTGTACTGATCTGCCCGCTTTTTTGGCTCAAGTTTTGCAGGAGCAGTGCAGCACCTTACTTAAGCAAAATCACTCCACTCTCCAAGAAATCGTTCGTAACCATACTCAGAGGCAGAATTTTGTTCTGTTTAGCCGCTATAGCACCACCTTTGCTATTCCTGGCGCTGAACTGCTGCCCGCCTATCAGGTGGACTCCCTAGGCGCTTTCAACCGCTTCTTTACCTACAGGGCGGTTCAACGCTGAGGGTTGGCCTGTCTGGCGACAGAGGGAATTTCTCTTTGCTGGGCCGGTAAATGCTGTTTTAGATACTGGAGAACAGAGGTCAAGTCCCTATAATATGTCTACACAAAAACGCCCTGACGTGTTTTTGCTTAATTCCGTGATTTAGGGGTGTCTCTTGGTGTCTGCGTCTTCCTCTACGGCTTACCTGCTGATTGCCCACGGTAGTCGGGACCCCCGTCCCCAGGCTGCGATGAATCGTTTGGCCCAGCTGGTGCGAGATCAGCTCAGGGAGCGAACTGTGCTGAATCGTCCTAATCAATCTTTTGGCGCGGACCTCAAGGCGGCTCCCTATCAGATGATGACAGCGGCGGCTGTAGTGAACCTTTCGGCTCACCAGAACAGGTCTGCCCCCACAGTATTTAGTGATTGGGATCAGCAACCGCCTTACCCGATTGTGGGCACTGCTTATTTAGAGTGCACACCGTTGCCGCTACACCAGCAGCTGCACGAGTTTTGCCTGCGAGTCAAGGCGGCTGGCGTGGAGCGGGTAAAGCTGGTGCCCATCTTTTTGTTGCGGGGTGTCCACGTGACGCAGGACATTCCTCAGGAGGTGGCGCTGGCGCGCGAACAGCTAGCAGGCTGCATGGCGATAGATTTATGTGCTCATCTGGGTAGCCATCCTCGGCTGGAGCAAGTTTTGAAGACGAAGATGGCGGCAACGACGGCTAAGTCTTGGCTGCTGCTAGCCCACGGCAGCCGACAGCCCGGCGGCAATAATTCAGTTGAGGCATTGGCAGAGTCTTTGAAGGCCTCTGTTGCGTTTTGGTCAGTACCGCCCAATCTGGAGAGTCAGCTGGTGCAGCTCATGCAGTCAGGCTGCCAGCGGATCGCAATCATGCCCTACTTCTTGTTTACTGGCGGCATCACCGATGCGATTACGCGAGTGACTGAGGAGCTGGCTGAGCGATTTCCTCGGGTGAATTTTCGGCTGCTGCCGCCCCTGGGAGCTACGTTAGAGGTGGCTCGATTGGCTGCTGATATTGCTTTAGATGGCTGCCCACCCAGCGCCGGAGCCTTGATCAAGCCGATGAAGCGAATGGCGCTGCGGCACTGAGGCTAGCTGTTCCCTACGAACTGAATGGTCTGGGGGCTAGCCTATAATTGGGGTTTAACTTTTGTGGGAGCTGGCTCTAAGGGGAGTTGGTTAGTGAGCTGTGCGATCGCACCTTTGGGTCGGTCTTTAAGCACGGCATCTCTTGCTTACCACTCGCCCTGTGGGCTGCCGCCGCCCTCCTGTTCTAGTCAGGATTATCGATGTATGACCCTATCAACTCTGCTGGGCCGCTCTGAGGCTTCGTCTGCTCCAGGTAAGGTGTATCTGGTAGGGGCCGGGCCGGGGGATCCGGGGTTGTTTACCCTAAAAGGCAAGGCCCTGCTGGAGTGTGCTGATGTGGTGATCCACGATGCGTTGGTGAGTCCACCAATTTTGGCGATGATTAATCCTCAAGCTGAGGTGATCGACGCTGGCAAGCGCCGGGGCGACCACTCATTGCTGCAGCCTGACATCACGCAACTGCTGATCGACAAGGTGCAAACTCACGCCCTGGTGGTGCGTTTGAAGGGGGGCGATCCCTTTGTTTTTGGTCGGGGGGGTGAAGAGATGACGGCCCTAGTTGAAGCTGGCATTGCGGTGGAGGTCGTGCCGGGAATTACCGCTGGGGTGGCCGTTCCGGCCTATGCCGGTATTCCCATTACGCACCGAGACTACAGTTCTTCGGTGACGTTTGTAACCGGCCACGAGTCAGCCGGAAAGTACCGGCCCGAGGTGAACTGGCGTGCGATCGCACAGGGCTCCGAAACCATCGTTATTTATATGGGCATCCACAACCTGGCGAAAATTGTTTCTGAACTGCAGGCAGCGGGATTGCCTGCCGACACGCCGGTTGCCCTGGTGCGCTGGGGCACCCGGCCACAGCAGCAGGAGCTGCGGGGCACGCTGGCAACGATCGTCGAGGCTATCCAGGCAGCGGAGTTTAAAGCGCCTGCGATCGCAGTTATTGGTCAAGTCGTCAATTTGTATGCGCTGCTGTCTGAGTGTCGGCCCGAAGTCATGAGCTATGCAGCGTCATCCTCTGGCTCAGCCAGTTAGTCAGCCTGCGTAGGCCAAAGCTAGTTAAAGCAAGGTGCTAACTGCCTATGCTTTTTGACCGATAGGCAGGGACTATTGCCCTTTTGCTGTCGTACTTTTAGGTCTATCTCGAAGTGAGTTTGTGTTGCTAGGATAGAGACGAAGCAAATTTGTCGCACAAGGGTATTGCCAGCCGCCTATGACCGCCGCAATTCAAGTTGAGAAAAAGAAAGTTCAGCAGCCCCCCCTGGAAATTCACGTCCTGGGAGACAAGGTGCTGCGTCAGCCCGCCAAGCGGGTTGCCAAGGTAGATGATGAGCTGCGGCAGCTGGTGCGGGAAATGCTGCAAACCATGTACACGGCTGACGGCATTGGCCTGGCAGCGCCTCAGGTCGCGGTCAACAAGCAGCTGATCGTGGTAGACGTAGACCCGGAAAACGCGGCAACCCCTCCCCTGGTGCTGGTCAATCCGCAGATTATTCGCGTCACTAAGGACTTGGCCGTTGGTCAGGAAGGCTGCCTTAGCATTCCCAATGTCTTCCTTGACGTGGTGCGTCCGGCAGCACTGGAAGTGTCCTACAAAGACGAAAACGGTCGGCCTAAAAAGCTGGCGGCTTCTGATCTGCTGGCCCGCTGCATTCTCCACGAGATGGACCACCTGAACGGCGTTATGTTCGTAGATCGGGTAGAAAATGCCCTGGCGCTAAACCAGGAACTGCAGAAACACGGCTTCTCCGCGAAGGACGTGCGGCCTGTATAGTAAGGTTGCAGGTAGTCTTCGTTAGGAGTGGATGACGGACGTGATGACCCCCAAGAGCGGTGTGTTTTTGGCTGGTTCTTGTGTGGCTGCGATCGCAGCGGTTGGCTCCATCTTCGAACTGTCCTCTGGCCAGCCGGATTGGGGCACTCTGCCCACCAGCGTGGTGCTGGCGGTAAGCATTCCTTTGGTGGGGCTGCTGTTTTACGCTGCCGTGAAAGACGCCCGAGCCAATATGTAGTGGGTTCTGTTGATAGACAGTTGCCCCAAAGCGATGAGAGAGGCCCAGGTTGATTGCTCAACCTGGGCCCTTGGCTAGGGGGCCTGCTTTAGGGACTGTGCGATCGCGTTAAGCTCCATCTCCAGAACCTCAACCGAAGGCAGACTGCTTTGCAAAGGAGCAGGGAGATCCTCGTCAATGGCTGAGGTCTATAGTCTCTCGATTAAGATCGGGGGCGCAACGTGGCGTTGAGGGGCCGCCGCATCTTCAATGGTAACGGCGACAGCGGTAACAGTGCCCTGCTCACGATAGACTCTGGGCACCAAAATGTTCTCCACCAGATCGCCCTCGGCATCAACCGTGAAGACCTGGGTCAAAATAGCGTCTTTATCATCGGTGGTGAAGGGAGCGTCGGGCTCAACCACGGTCCAAAGCACGTATACCTGGTCGGGGGGCAGAACCGGCAGATCCTGCACGGTGAGTGTGCCCTCTAGAGTGTTGGGGTCGACTGCAACCGTAACAGACGCCGCCAGGGTGGCATCGGTAGGCTGCAGGGAAATTGTCAGGGGAGTGGCGGCGGTCTCACGAGAAGAGGCGGCGCGAAGGGTGCGCACCTCCTGCCAAAGCAGGTAATTGCTGAGACTGAGCCCGGCGACTAGGGCAGCGGCAGCGGCTCCCCACCAGCGCCTTCGGTGGCGACGCGGCGGCCTTGAAGGCACAGACTCAACGGTTTGCAGGGCAGGACTAGAAGCCTTTTCAGAGGCCGTCAAAATGGCGTCGCGCAGATAGGCAGGAGGCTCAGTTTCTGGCACGTCGTAAGTCGATTCGAGGGCCTGCTGCAGCTGAGCTACTTCTGCCATCAGCGCTGGATTAGCGGCCAACTGCTGTTCAAATTGGACCGCTTCTTCTGGACTGAGGTCGCAGAGCACATAACCCGCGATTAATAGCTGTAACTCTTCTGAATGCATCACCCCGGCCATGCTGTCCTCATTCTGGATCATCTTGAAGGGTTTGGCGCAGCTTTAACAGCGCTCGTCTGGACCGAGCCTTGACAGTGCCCAGAGGCAGGTTGAGCTGCGCGGCGATTTGAGACTGAGTAAGACCATCGTAATAAGCTAGTCGCAGGACCTGCTGCTGCTCCTGTGACAGTTGGGTCAGGGCAGAGCGAATCTCCTGAGACTGCTCCTGCTCAGCGACCACGTCAAAAGGTGAGTCTTTGGTCACCAGGGGATCGTTGCTGCGCTGCCAGCGCTGGAGATGGGTGTGGGCGGATCGATGCGATCGCATTCGATCAACCGCCCGCGATCGAGTGAGAATAGCCAGATAGGTCCGCAAAGAACCGCGTCGGGGATCAAAGGACTGCGTTTTAGCCAGGTTTAGGAAGATGTCCTGGGTGAGATCTTCTGCCTCTTGAGCATTGCCCAGCAGTCTCAGGGCCAAGCCATAAACTAGTCCGGCATGGCGGTCGTAGAGAGCACCTAAGGCCTCGGTCTGCCCCGCCCGCAAGGCTAGACAAAGCTCGACATCAGTCGGGTTGAGATCGGCGTGGCTGCTGGGTGGCTCAGAATGCATAGATGCAGTTTGAGAAAATCTCCCGGAGGCCCCGTTATCGGGTTTGACCGACTTATCTTAACCTGTCGCAGGACGACTGTCGTTGGGGCGGCAGGGGTAAACTTTGCCTTCCCCTGCCGCACTAAAAGCTATGTCGAACTGCAGGCCTGCCTTAGTAAGGCATCAAAATGCCGCGCAGTTCACCGGCCCGATTGCGGGTAGTGTGGAGGTCGACGTAGAGCATGCCATTGTTGAGGGCCTGCAGCTGCTCCTCGGTCAGGGTGTACTCACCCATGGCCATACCGCCCATGCCGCTGTCATTCATCATGACCTGCAAAGCATATTGGAAGGGGCCATTTTCAGAGGGCATGCCCCGGTGAATGTGGAAAGCAGAGGTAATGTTAGGGTTGGGCGGGTTTACGGGATCGGTTGCGTAATCGCGCAGGGAGCTAGACAGGTTGTTAAAACTGCCCCGAACGACCAGCCGATTGCCCGACAGCACAGCGCCCACGGCTCCCCGCGCCATAGACATGGGGGTGTTAGGAACGACGTTAGCAGGTCGCAAAATCGCTCCGTAGGACATCATGCCGCCGCTAGACATACCCTGAGCCAGCAAGGTAGACTCTGCAGATTTCAGATTAGTCGCTAGAGCTTCTAGGGATGCGGGCAGTGAGGTAGCTTGAGCCGTTGCGGGAGCAGCGGGAGTTGCCGTGTGGCTAAAGGCAGGTGAGGAGACGCCCACTAAAAATAGGCAGGTTAAAGCGCCAAGCAAGCAATTCAACACAGTGCGCTGAACGTTCTTCATGGTTATTTCCTTAGGGGTGAATGCATAAATTACCTGCGCCCAACCTCAAAGCGGCGGGTGTTGGTCAGGTATCTATTTTTAGTACGGAGCTAATGGTGAATTGGATGCGGGGGAGGGAAGTAGGGGGCGTGGGGGAGCAGGGGGGCAGGGGAGCAGGGGAGACGCGGAGAGGTTGGGACAAGGGGAAGGTTGGAGGAGTAAGGAAGCTAAAGCTTGAATTCTCCGCGTCTCCGCGTCTCCCCCTCCCCGCGTCTCTTTTCCCTCTGCCTTCTGCCTTACTTAGGCTGGCAAACCGGGCAGTAGTAATACCGCCGTCCACCGCTCATTGCTTTGATAATTGGGGTGCCGCAGAGGTAGCAGGGTTTGCCGTCGCGGCCAAAGACCCAGTGACGATAGTCTCGGCGGGTGAGGCCTTCGGTTTTAAGGCGGGCGGCTAGGGCCAAGTCGTTGGTGATGCCGTTGTGCTGGTAGGACTGGCGGGGAATTGCGATCGCACCCCCCGCCAACCGCTCAATCTGCTCCTTTGAACAATCCATGGGTCGCAGGGTTGGGTGGATGCCTGCTACAAATAAAATTTCGCTGCGCAGGTAGTTGCCGATGCCGCAGAGAAAGCGCTGATCGAGCAGTGAGGAGGTGAAGCTTTTGCGGCGAAAGCGGGTTGAGGTGACTTGTTCTAGCACTGTCGCTTCTGTAGTGCTTGGCTTCAGCACGTCTGGCCCCAGGTTGCGGATGAAGGGGTGGTTGAGCACTTCGCTGGCGTGCAGAACAGAAATATCTGAAGCGCTGTAGAGCAGGGCCGATTTTTTAACCGTATGAATGGCAAAGCGGAGCTGGCGCTTAGTAGGCGGGTAGTCGTGGGCCGAACGCACCATCCACAGCCCATAGAGCTGGTTGTGGCTGTAGACGCAAAGTGCATTATCGAAGCGGGTGACGATGGCTTTGCCGAAGGTTTCGATGGCCTCTACCGTGCGGCCAGAGAGCTTGTCTTCAAAGGGCTTGGGG
>JACVRP010000589.1 GCA_014534385.1 Cyanobacteria bacterium Co-bin13 | reverse complement strand
GCCAGCACCAGCAGCCGAGGGCATTTCCCTGCAGCCCGCCAGCCCCACTCGTCACAGCCTAGACTTGGGCAGCCTGGCGGCCCACAGTGGGCCCCGACAGGTGCGCTTGAGTACGGTTCAGCTGGCCGATCTGGCTGATGTTTTGGCGCAGCTGGAGGAGGCCGTGGCCGTGCTGCCTACCGAGGCGGCCCCAGCGGAGGCCAGATCTCGTCGCCGTCCTCCCGCTCGGCGGCTGGCCTGGGGGGGGACGGCAGCAGCAGTCCTGCTGGTCGTAGTGGGCACAAGTGCTGTGCTGCCCGGAGTTTTGCAGCGCCGCTCAGTACCTCAAACGGCCTCAGCCCCCGCTGACAGTGCCGATAGCGCTACCCCTGAGTTCGGAGTTGAGCCTGGAGTTGAGCCCGGAGTTGAGCCTGGAGCCGAGCGCTTTTCCGCACCGCAGACCGGGCTGCCAGAAACCGCCGAAGCGCCAACGCCCCCCGGAGAACTCAATGGGGCGCTGCCCCCAAGCGGCGGTGGAGCCGTCAGCCCACCGCCACCTACAGCGCCAAACGGCGGTGGCACCGCCCCCAGCCACAGCCCAACGCCGCCTGCCACAGCCCAAGGCTCTACTGATGCGCAGCGAACCCTAGAGCCAGAAGCAGCCCCGGTGCCGCTAGAGTCGAGCCCAGACGCCAACCAGGCCCTCAAGCCTGGCCCTGGTGCCTTGACCGCCCCCTCACAGCTACCGGCTCAACTGCCTGAGGCTCTGGCGGATGCACCCGGCAGTATCAGCAGCCGCGCTGCCGAAGCCCCACCGGCCCCAGCAGCGCGATCGCTAGAGGCGCTGCAGCTCTCTCTACAGCAGCAGTGGGTGCCGCCCGCCGATCTGACCGATTCACTGGTATACGTTTTGGTGATCGATGAGGCGGGCAACCTACAGAGCGTCATTCCCCAGGGCGGACTGGCGCGGCAAAATCGCGATCGCATTCCCCTACCCCCTGTGGGCAGCCCGGTTCTGCGGCCTCAGGACTCGCCCCAGCAGCTCCGCCTGACGCTGTTTCCAGCAGGCAGCGTAACCCTGGCTCCTTTGACGGAATAGCCGCTGCGGAGCGAGCTTGTCAAACCTCATCCTCTTAGCTAAATCAGCGTTACTCCTTGGGTAGAGATGCCGTTAGAAGGAGAGCCGTTAGGGTGTCCAAAAGCCGTTGCTTTTGGCTAGAGGAATAGAGAAATGTCGGTTACGCTAAACGACACTAAGCGCCTTGCGATCGCAGAGCAGCTTTCAGGAATGAGAGCCCTACAAAACTTGCTAATCTCCATTGATCAAATGCTGCTAGATGCAGTTGACGATGGCACCCTTTGCCAGCGACTGCAGACAATGCTGGAGCAGGATCAAAAGAACCTGAGCATTTTAGAAACGGTGATTATTCAGTACGGCATTCAGGCTGAACCTAAAGACACTGTAGAAAAACACATCCAAGCCCTCCATAGCCTAATGGAGCGCTCCGATCTCACGCTGGCGGAAAAAGTCTCTCAGCATGAGCTGCTAAAGCATCAGCAGACGATGGCGGGGCTGGTAATTCATAAAGCGGCTCAAAGAGTTGGCGCTGACGTCGAAGCCGCCATTACGCCGCTGCACACAATCAATTTTGAAAACCGAGCGCATCAGGAACAGCTCAAGGGCGTGGTAGAAGTTTTAGGGGTGCGTGAATTAACCGGGCAGGATGCAAAGCAGGGAGTGTGGGCGCGGGTTGAAGATGCGATCGCAGCTCTCAGCGGCGTAGCAGGCAGCCTGATCAAGCGCACCGATGATGAAATTCCGATTCGTGACCTGCTGCTGATGGATCACACCAAGGCGGACATCCTATTTACCGAAATCTTGGGCAGCGACGATCCTCAGAAGATCCAAGAGTATTTTGGCCAGCTCTACAGCGACGTTACCATCCATGGTCTAGCCGAAGAGCAGGTTCTCTACCCGGCAGTCGAACCTCACTATTCACAAATGCCGGAAATCTTTGACCAGACCGATGACGTGATTGAAATGCTGGACGCTATGAAGGCACTGAGCCCCACCGATCCAGACTTCAAAGCCCAAGTCGAACAGATTAGAACTGCCGTTCGCAACCACGTC
>JACVRP010000625.1 GCA_014534385.1 Cyanobacteria bacterium Co-bin13 | reverse complement strand
CTACACGGCTGCCGCCATCGATCCCTTCATCTTCTACCTGGCCAAACAGCTCCCCAATTTCATCAACGAAACGACCCAGGGGATTCTTAACACCTCATGGAAGCTGACCTCAGCTGCGACTAGAGGCATCAGTGGCGGGGTTATTCGCACCTTTGGTCCCAAGATCTCGACTGCACTCTCACGCTTCACTAGGGGGACGGCAGAATCTCTGGCTGACTTCGTGAACAGGATCAACCAGAACTACCCAGCCCAGAAATGGATCGGCAAGGTTGAGGACGCGATTCGGTTCCGGGGTGGCGCACTGGGCACATTCTTCCAGAAGCAGGCCGATGCGGTTGTAGCCATGCGGGCAGCCGAGGGCTATCGCTCACTGCCGCAGAAGATTCAAGACCTGTTCTCCTACACCACAGAAGTATTTGGGGATCTGGTCGAGAAGCTGCGGGGCGGCGTAGATGTGGCTAAAGAGGCCGCAACTCCCTGGATCAATCGCCTGCGCGACATGACCAAGGGGCTATTTGGCAGCCTGGTGAAGGGCTTCCAGTGGATAGGCCGCAAACTCAAGATCGATAAGGCTCTGGAGTTTGCCGAGCGGGGAATGACAAATCGCTATCGCCAGGGCGGCGGCTTGACCGAAGGGCGAGGCGAGCAGCCCTACCAGGCCGACGGTCGTCTTTTCAAGGATGCAAGAGGCCGATTCATCAAGCGCGACGTCGTGCGCAGCGCTCCCATGTCGATCGGCGACGGCAAAGTCCTCCAAGCAGTGCCGCCCGAGCCTGCCGCGCCTCCAATTGACATGGGAGCGGGGGTAAAAAGTGCTGCTGCTGCGGCCCAGACAGCCTCCATGCCCAAAATATCGAAGTTCCTGCAGCAGCTGGCCTATCGGATTCCGGTTGCCCACGGCAAACCTCATAAATTCCACGTCAACCGGGATGGGGTCAGCAAGGAGATCTACGTTCGGCCACTGATCGACCGGATTAAGGGTGCCATCACTGCCCCCTTGCGCAAAGCCGTAGAGGCGCTTTACCTGAAAACCCTGCCTCAAGGGAAGAAGTTCTTCAACGAACAACAGGAGAAGCGCCGCAGCCGTCGTGACCGTCTGGCCGGTGGCCGGAGAATGGCAGATGTCGGCGGCGGCGCTGTGAAAGTGATAGAGCCCGAGAAGATTCAGTCTCGCTGGATGCGCGCCGCTCAGGTGATCCGGGGCTCATGGGATGGCATGGTCAAGAAGGCTAAAAAGGTCGGCTGGGACATCCTGGGCTTCCTCTCAGAGCACTCCCCTGGACCGTCGCAGCAGATCCGCCACAACTACGAGCACACCGCTGATAGCGTCGAGCACAGCATGGCTGAAATGAGCGATGCCGCTGCGCACCACGGTGGCCGCATCGGCAAGCTGTTTGGCCAGAGTGCCAGACTCGCCGCTGGTTCACTGGGTCGGGTTGCCGGGGCAGGCGTGGCAATTGGTGGAGCCTTTACGGCCCTGTACTTCTCGGCCCAAACGATCACTGAAGGCCTAACCAATATGGGCGTCATATCGGAGAAGTCCTCAGAGAAGTTCACCAAAATTTTCCAGGCTGTATCAATGGTAGGGGCCGGGGTCGGCGTCCTAGGTCCTATCTTCGGAGCCGTCTTT
>JACVRP010000115.1 GCA_014534385.1 Cyanobacteria bacterium Co-bin13 | reverse complement strand
GTTAGGAGGGTGATTGGGAGAGCGGGCGGATAGGTGAGGTGGAGATGGAGAAGAGGTATGAAAGATGCGGAGGGAACACCTTACAGATATCTAAGTAGAGCAATGCATCACCCATCCACCCTTCTACCCATCCACCCCTCTATCGCTCAGGAATGCCGCCAATCCAGTCCTCATCGTCGTCATCAGGGTCGCTGCTGGGGTTGGTTTCTAAGGGGCGGTAGGGGGGAATAATCACTCGAAAGTCGGCATCGACGACGCCATCTGGTCCTAGCTTGGGGTCTCTCAGGTCGTCGGGGTTTTGGCTGTCGTCTTCAGCTTCATCGGCGGCGTAGTCTGGGTTGTCCCAGGCGAGGCCGCGCCGATCTTGGGGGGGTTGCCAGTCGTCTTCGGCTGCGTCGGCTGGGCCGTATACGTTGTCGGTTCTGCCAGAGTAGATAGAGCCGTCTTGGTAGACTCGCTTGGAAGACTGGCCACGCTCGAAATCGCGGCGGGGGGTGTTTCCGGCCTCGTTCCAGCCCTCTTCTAGGTCGTCCAAGGCATCTTCTACTGGGCTGACGCCTCTGGCCCGATAGCGCACGTTCTCTAACTCATCCCAGCCGTCTGAGATCTCCTCCCAGGACTCATTGACCTGCTGCGCCTGAGTTTCTGCTCGTTTACGGCCCCACCAAGGCGGGTTGGGCTGGGCCGAAGAGCGAGCCGAGGGGCGATCTGAGCGCTCTGAGGAAGCGGGTCGATCGCTCCAGTCTTCCCACTGGCTAGGCGATCGCAAGTTGGTCCATTCGCTCCACTCCCCGTCTGTCTGGGGCCGATCGGCAGCGGGTGTGCGATTTGGGCGGGGTTCAGTCGCACCATAGGCCGTCCGCGTATTCGCCGCATCGGGGCCGGCACTACCCGTCGGATCGTAGGGAATGCGGCGACCGTAGCGGTTGGGCGAGCGTCGATTTGGGCCAGCAGTGCCGCCTATCGTCATTAGGCTGGCTAAAAAGACAGAGGAGAGCGAACCCAGTGCGATCGCACCCACCAGCCAAACCGCCAGGGGATAGGCCTGAGTCTGCAGCCCCAAAAACCTCAAAGGCACAGCCAGAGACAAGTTCTGCCAGGCCAGCAGCCCTACAGCTACCAGCAGCAGGAGAAGAATTAGAAGACGGGGAGTTGCCATAGACCGCTGCCTTTTGCTTGCCCTGTCCATTGTACGAAACCCCACCACCCACACCTAAAGCCATCTCCCCCTGTCTTCCCCGCTCCCCTGCCCGTCCCTACAAATCAGCCCCATCAGGGTTCAAATGCCCCTGCCAGCGCTTGAGGGGAACGCAGTCAATCTCAAACTGATCCAGAGCGCGGGCCACCACAAAATCAACCAAATCCTCAATGGTCTGAGGCTGGTGGTACCAGGCCGGAATCGCCGGGACAATGCGAGCCCCGGCTTCGGCTAGCGCAGTCAAGTTGCGCAGATGGATCAGGCTGAAGGGCGTCTCGCGGGGAACCAGCACCAGTTTGCGGCCCTCCTTGAGCTGCACATCGGCGGCTCGCTCTAGCAGGTCAGAGCTTAGCCCCGCCGCTAGCTTGCCAACCGTGCTCATGCTGCAGGGAATAATCAGCATGCCCGCCGTGCGAAAGGAACCGCTAGCCAGGGTCGCCCCCACATCTCCAAAGGGATGGCAGCGCAGTTTTCCCGCCGTTGGCACGTTCGCCTGCTGCCGCCAAAAGCTTTCCTGCTTCAGCGGCTCTAGCGGCATCCGGATGCCCTGTTCGGCCTGCCAGACCATCTGCACTGCCTTAGAAGCAACCACTTCTACTGCATAGTCAGCGGCCAGCAGATGTTTGAGCGTATGAACGGCGTAGATCAGCCCCGAGGCTCCGGTGATGCCCACGATCAAGGGCTTTGGGCGGGTGTTCATGAAAACCGCTGCCCCGGCAAAAGCTTATTCGCTTTCGTCAAAGCCGTTGCCCTCTTCACTGCCATTCAAATCTTCCTGATTGTCTTCGGCAAAGCCGTCGGTAAACTCTTCCTCGTCATCGTCGCTGGCTTCGCTGCCGCCGCCCACGGCCACCAGATCAATCTGCTGGCGATAGTAGTCAACGCTCTTAACCTGCACCTCAACAGTGTCGCCCAGGCGATACTGCTTGCGGTTTTTGCGGCCCACCAGCTTCTGCTGGCGAGAGCGGTACTCATACCAGTCGTCTTTGAGGGAGCTGACGTGAACCAGCCCTTCTACCAGCAGCTCTTCGATCTCGACGAAGAAGCCGTAGGACTGCACTCCGGTGATTAGGCCGTGGAAGACTTCGCCGGTGTGCGATCGCATAAACTCAGCTTTTTTCAGCCCCTCTAGATCCGACTCAGCCTCTTGGGCCAGCCGCTCCCGCTCCGTCAGGTGCACCACGATTCGCGAGATCATGTCTTCTAGATCGTGCTGAATGTCGGGCGGCAGCACATTCCACTGGATCTCACCGTGGCAGGAGCTGTGCCGCAGATTCACCCGATCCTTTGACCGAGTCGAGCGGCGATCCCGACCATGCTCAAACAGGGCATGCAGCACCCGGTGAATGAACAGATCAGGGTAGCGCCGGGTAGGAGAGGCAAAGTGCGTGTAGCCATCGGCCAGCGCCAGACCAAAATGAATATCGGGATGGGCACTGTAAAACGCAGGTTTAAAGGTCTCCAGCAGCAGATAGGTCAGAATTTTCTCCGAGCTGGAGCTGGCAAACTGCTCAACAAACCGCTGGTAGTCCTTGGGCTGAATCGTCTCCTCGTTTTCCAGGGACAGAGTAATGTCCATGTTTTCTGCCAGCTTGATCAGCTCCTGCACGTCGGCGGCATCGGGCGTGCGGTGCAGCCGGTAAATCGCAGGTACACCCAGGGCTTTGAGGTGAGCCGCCACCAGCTGGTTAGCCAGCAGCATAAACTCGGTGACAATGGTGCGGGCGGGCAGCAGGGAGGAGACAACCATTACCCCCAGCAGACCCTCGTCATCGTACTGAAACTTGGGAGAGCCGTATTTAACGGTCTGTTCTCCCGCCTCTAGAGGAAAGTCTGACTCGGGCAGATTTAGCTCAAATGAGCCCCGCTGAAACCGCTGCTGCTTGACGGCCTGGCTCAGCTTAAACAGATTTTCCAGCAGGTCATAGGCCGGTTCAAGAGCTTTCACATCCTTGGGCTTTACGCCTAGCTGGCCGAGGGTGTCGGGGTTTTCCCGCTCCAGCACAGCCTGGGCCTGCTGATAGTTGAGATGGTGGTCTACCTGCACCACGGTAGGCTGAATCTGGTATTCCAGCACCTGGCCCGACTCATTTAGAGTCACCAGCACTGAGATGGCCAGCCGCTCTTTCCCTTCTACCAGAGAGCAGAGGGAGCCAGACAGGGGCTGAGGCAGCATCGGAATGACCTCATCGCCCAGGTACACCGAAGTCCCTCGCTTCAGGGCCTCTTGATCAATGGGCGACTGCGCCGGAATGTAGTAGGCCACATCTGAAATGTGAACCCCCAGATACCAGTTGCCGTCTTCTCCTTTTTCTAGAGAGAGGGCATCGTCAATCACGCGGGCCTTAGGGCCATCGAGGGTGACGGTCAGCCGCTCGCGCAGGTCCATGCGGTCTTTTAGATCGGCCTTTCGCACTCGGCTGGGCAGCGTTTTAGCCGCTATTTCCACCAGCTCTGGAAACTCTCGGGGCAGGTCGTGCTTACAGAAAACGATGTCAATATCAGAGGCAGCTTCGGCATCGGTACCGAGCACCTGGGCTACCCGGCCTCGGGGTGGATTTTGGCCTAGGGGATAGCGCACCACCTCGACATGGGCCAGCTGGTCTACAGCTTCTTTGAGATCCAGGCCGTTGGCGTCTAGCAGCAGCTCAAACAGGAGGCGATCATCTAACGGCACAGCCTTGTAATCTTCTTCTTCGGCTTTTACCCGAGCCAGGACTGAAGCGTTGGCTCGCTCTAGAATCAGCTTGACTTCTCCTTCTGGGCTGCGGCGACGGCTGCCGTCTTTGGTGACTTTGACCAGCACCCGATCTCCGTTCCAGGCGGTGTTGAGCTGGCTTTCCCGGATGTAGACATCCTCAGCGCCCTCTTCATCTTGAATCGCAAAGCAAAAGCCTTTACTGGAGCAGCGCAGTTTGCCCTCGATCACCCCTTCTTCTGGGACGCGTCGGTATTTGCCCCGCTCCTTGACTAAAATGCCGATTCGCTCCAGAGCATCGACGGCAATCTGCAAATCTCGGAGACTAGTTTCATCCTGACAGTTGAGCTTCTTTTCCAGGTTCTTGAGGGTGAGGAGCTTATCTCCTGAAAAATTAGCCAGTAATGCCGCGATCGAGAATTCCATGTAGCGATCAGTCCTTCCAATGTTTCGATCCGATGTTTCGATCTGATGAGCGCCAGAGTTGTGGGAGAACCTGGCGATGGGTAACCCGGTTGTCATCAACGTATCGGGCACCCTTGAGTCACCCCAAAAGTCCCCAGGCCCATCCTGGAACCGGCGGTGATAGCCTGCCTGAAAGACCCTGGCCGTAGCGGCTCTTGAAGACGCTAGAGGCTTAGGCCCCCTATCGAATGCACCTTGAGCCGAGAACATTCACCGCTCAGGAATCGATGAGTAGAGCAATGCTAGCAAGCCTGATCGACAGAGCAGGTGAGATGCCGCAATTCTACAAGCCTTCAGGCGCTATAGGACGCAGGTAATTGAAGAATACTGACCGACTCAACCATCAGGCCCAGCAGACTCTCGCTCACCTGCAGCAGCAGCTTTCCAGCGCGGGTAGGCAACTGCTCTACTCTATAGTTTCTCAGGGAATGGACCCTGTCAAACCTTTCTGTCAATATTTTGTAAAGAATTGATACGCTCAGCTGCGCTCTCCGGTGACAATGTAGGCAACTCGCTTGCCCACATTGGTGGCATGGTCAGCAATTCGCTCTAGGTAGCGAATGACCAGCACCAGCAGCACGATTGGCTCTACGCCACCGACCGCTTCAATGTCTCGCTGGTGGGCCAGCAGCTCGTAGAGTTCTTCATAGTCGTCGTCTACGGCGTCATCCTTTTTCTTGATATCTAGCCCGCACTCGGCGTCCATATTAGAGAGCGCCATTAGGCACATGGCCACCATCGAACGACAGCGCTCTAGCATGGTCTGGATGCGGCCCATCGCTGGGTGGACCGGGTAAGGGAAAATCTTCAGGCTGGCCTCACCAATATCTTTGGCATAGTCGCCAATGCGCTCTAGATCCCGCACCATCTGCATAAAGGCGCTGATGCGGCGCATATCTTCGGAGACAGGAGCCTGCAGCAGCAGCAGGTTAATGCAGTCAAGCTCAATTTGGCGGTAGAGCCGATCAATTTGCTTGTCGTGGGCAACGAGCTGCTGGGCGGCTTCCAAGTTGCGATCGCACAGCGCTTCCCGCGCCAGCACACAGGAATGCTCTACCAGTGCTCCCATCCGAAACAAATCCCGCTGAACCCGCAACAGCTGCCGTTCAAACTGAGTTCGGAGAGGGCGAGTCGTTTCCAAGTTTGCCTGCCTACATAACTCCTTGGGTTGAATTGTTATGGTAAGGCAGATTGATTAAAACTGGGTTGTCTTAGCGTCAAACTTTGCAGCAGGTTTGAGCGAGTCTGAGCTGACTTTACTCCAGCCTCAACCGACATTAAGCTCTGTAACAGATATGCTGCCATTGGCTGCGGGGCTCCTGATCTTAGTGAAAAATGATTTCCAAGCCTATGTGCACTGTTGTTTAGGGACTGATTTAATCATGTCTATTTCCGATACCCAGGTTTATATTGCTCTGGTCGTCGCTCTGATTCCCGGTATCCTGGCTTTCCGCCTGTCTACCGAACTCTATAAGTAGCCCTTTACTCCGGCGAGCAGGCTCTAACGGGCCTGTTCTGCCAGCACAAAAAGTCTCATCTATGGCCTCTCCTGAGTCGTTTCCCGGCTCAGGAGTTTTTAATGCAATGGCTTTTCTACGGCCAGTTCAGTGTTGCAAAAAACACGAGATATTAGGGCCAACATACCGTAACGATTTCACAGTTATCCTCCATAATGAAGGCTATCCTGAAAGCGGCTAAGCCCTCCAGGTTTGGCCATCCTAATACTTCTGTTATCGCTGGCATGTATACGCCCTATTCCCCTCCAGAAACCGCACGTCCCCGCCGCCGTCCGGTGCGCGTCCGAAGACAGGCTCCGCGCCGCCGTCCCCGACCTGAGCAAACGGAAAAGGGGCTTTTAATTGAGATAAGCGCCAAACTGCTGGTCAACGGAGTGCTGGCCTGTGCTGCTGTAACCTCCCTGATGCGGATCGTTCCCTACACCCAGGCCCAGCGGCAGGAACTGCAGAAGGTTGAGGCTGCCGTTGCGGTCGCTGAGGTTGAAACCTCCAAGCTGCGGTCAGATTTCAGCCGCTATTTTGACCCACGTCAGGCTGGCAACGTTATGCAGGAGCAGAGCGGTTGGGAGTCGCCTAGCCAGCGGCAAATTGTTTGGATCGACCCAACCAGCCCCAGCAATTGAATATTTTTTGTAGGATTGGCGCATTCTAAAGGAAAAAGGTGCATCAGCTGACTGACGCACCTTTTTTACTGCTTTGACACTGATTGCTCAGCTACTTGCTCCGGGATCAGTACCCCAGATCTTGGGCCTCTACGGCCTAACCCCCGGCTACAGCAGGGACAATGCTCACCTCATCGCCATCCTGCAGCGGCGTATCTTTGCCGTTGAGGAAACGAATGTCTTCGCTGTTGACGTAGAAGTTGACGAAGCGCCGCAGCTCGCCCTGGTCATCACAGAGCCGAGCTTTGATGCCGGGGCAGTTTTGCTCCAGGGTATCGAGCAGTTCGACGATAGAGCCGCCTTCGCAATTTAGAGCGGCCTGGTTGTTGGTGAACTTTTGCAGGGGAGTGGGAATCAGAACTTTAACGGCCATTGCAGTGATTTAGAAAATTAGGAGTCAATACGTTTGAAGCTAACTACGGCTGAGATGCTTTAGACCAACACCTGCTGCCACTCCAGCCGACCGAGGGTTTGGGCCCGCTCCAGCGCGCGCTCAAAGCTCTCCAGCTTAGGCTCGATGGTCAAGGGTTCGCCGATGTAGCCGTTGACCGCTTCTTGGGTCTTGAGACCGTTGCCGGTGATGTAGACCACAGTGGTTTCTTCGGGATCGATCTTGCCAGCTTCTACCAGCTTCTGCAGCACCGCCACCGTAGTACCGCCAGCGGTTTCGGTAAAGATGCCCTCGGTCTCAGCCAGCAGCTTGATGCCAGCTATCACTTCTGCATCGGTGACAGACTCGATATTGCCGTTGGTCTTGCGGGCGATCTCCAGAGCGTAAACGCCGTCTGCCGGGTTGCCGATCGCAATGGACTTGGCGATGGTGTTGGGCTTAACGGGGGAGATGAAGTCGCGGCCCTCTCTAAAGGCCTGCGCGATGGGTGAGCAGCCCTCAGCCTGCGCCCCGCTAAAGCGTACTGCCTTGTCTTCTACCAGACCCACCTTGACAAATTCCTGGAAGCCCTTGTGGATCTTGGTAAACAACGAACCAGAAGCCAGGGGAGCCACGATGTGATCGGGGAGCTGCCAGCCTAGCTGCTCAGCCACTTCATAGCCCAGCGTCTTGGAGCCTTCGGAATAGTAGGGGCGCAGGTTGATGTTGACAAAGCCCCAGCCGTGGGTATTGGCCACTTCAGAGCAGAGGCGATTGACCTGGTCATAGTTGCCGTGAACTGCCATCACCGTCGGTGCGTAGATCAGCGTGCCCAGAACCTTGCCAGCCTCCAGGTCAGCGGGAATAAACACGCAGCAGTCGAGACCCGCGTGGGCTGCGATCGCAGCCGTCGAATTTGCCAAGTTGCCCGTGCTGGCACAGGAAACCGTCGAAAAGCCCAGTTCCCGTGCCCGCGTCAGCGCCACCGACACCACCCGGTCTTTGAAGCTCAAGGTGGGCATGTTCACTGCGTCATTTTTAATAAAGAGACGCTTTAGACCCAGGCGACGAGCCAATCGGTTGGCCTGCACCAGCGGCGTCATGCCGGTACCCACGTCAATGGGCTGCTCGGAAGCGACAGGCAAAAAGTGCCGGTAGCGCCAAATGGAGTTAGGGCCAGCCTGAATGGTTTCGCGAGTTACCCGACGGCGAATTTCGTCATAGTCATAGACCACTTCTAGCGGCCCAAAGCACACATCTTCGCAGACGTGCTTGGCCCCCAGTTCGTAGGCCTCGCCACACTCTTTACACTTCAGACCTGTAAAAGTCTGGCCAGCAGAAATTAGCCGATCAATTGCCTGGGTCATGGATTTACGCCGTAGCTAAACAACAGAAGCAGTTTTGTATCAAAGCTTGGCGAATAGTAACACGCAGCACAAATCAGATCAAACAATCCCGACTTTTTTTGTCGGGATTGTTTTGGGAGTATTAGGGGGTGGATCGGTAGGAGGGTGGATGGGTGAGGGGGTGGAAGAGTAGAAAAAACTTCACCGTTGAGACAGATTAGGTCGATAAAGTGACCTGTTATACAAACGTGAAAATCACAGTTAAGGTTAAGTGTTCTAAAGTCATAGAACGCTTGCATTAGGCTTATCGATAAGCTTCAGTGCACTGCAGGTGAAGCCAGCGGTCAGAGTCTGATTTCGGCTGTGGCTTAAGTGCAGCAGTCGGCGTTCAAGCGTGACGAAGGTTAGTTCAAGGTCTCTTCAGGCTGGATGTTTGGGCAGTTGTAGCGAGCTTATATGGTAGTGACTCAAGATAGGCCACTTGCCAACGTCTTCCGGCAACTCTCTGGAGGTGCCTTTCCTCCTGTGGTGGAGGCGTATGAGCGAGGAAAGACTATTTTCTTCCCTGGCGATCCGGCGGAAAGGGTTTATTTTTTGGTGAAAGGGGCCGTTAAGCTGTCCCGCGTCTATGAAGCCGGAGAAGAAATCACGGTGGCGCTGCTGCGAGAAAACAGTGTCTTTGGCGTGCTTTCTCTGATCACGGGCAATCGCTCCGATCGCTTTTATCACGCAGTTGCCTTCACGCCCGTAGAGCTGCTGTCTGTTCCGATTGAGCAGGTTGAGCAGGCGCTGGAGGAAAATCCTGAGCTGGCGCTGCTGATGCTGCGGGGTTTGTCTTCCCGAATTCTGCAGACCGAGATGATGATTGAGACGCTGGCTCACCGAGACATGGGGTCGCGCCTGGTTAGCTTTTTGCTCATTCTCTGCCGCGACTTTGGGCTGCCCAGTCAAGAAGGCATCACCATTGATCTAAAGCTGTCCCACCAGGCCATTGCTGAGGCGATTGGCTCAACTCGGGTTACGGTCACCCGGCTGCTGGGCGATCTGCGCCAGGAGGGCATGATTTCAATCCACAAAAAGAAGATTACCGTGCACGATCCGGTGAATCTCAGCCAACAGTTCACTTAGGGTCAAGGCCATGCAGTAGAGTGTATCTGAACTGCATGGGGC
>JACVRP010000489.1 GCA_014534385.1 Cyanobacteria bacterium Co-bin13 | reverse complement strand
GGTTTCTTAAATGCCCACTGGGGCAGTGGAGTAGGCGTTAGACCGCTAGGCCAAAAGCTCCAACTCACGCCTCATGGGTATTCATAAACTGCTCAATATCAGCCGCTGCTGCTTCCAGAGCTGCCTCTAGGTCTGGCTGTGGCAAGGCCGTAGGTTGAGCCGAGGGGTCTACCTGAGCTGAGGCGGTTGGCGGGGTAGGAACTGGTTTAGCAACGGCTGGCTCAACCTCTGATTCGGCCTGCAAGACGTTTTCTAGCTGCCCTAGAGCCTGCATGAAGGCATCGGTAGCCGTCTGCCGCTGCTGGCGGGAATGATTTGACATGCAACTCCACTCCAAGCGGAAGAACAGTGGGAAGGGCAACTCGTCTGGTAATCTTCAGCCAAAATCCGGAAGGAGCCGAAGTAGCTATAGGAGACGATGTCGGGTAGCCCCTTAAAGTATGGTTTGCCCAATTTGACGAATTCTCTAACGGCAAGGTTTCTCCTGGGGCAGTCCCTAGGTCCATAAGCTGGCCCTAGAGCACCCTGGCGGGGGACGGCGGCAAAGCTGACTTAGCGATAGGCGTTTGCAAAGGCAATCTGCAAAGGCAATTTGGCGAGATGTTGTCTAAATCGCCGTCTCTAGTCAAGAATGGAGGATGGACTAGTTGCCCCTAGCTTTTTCTACTTACGGAAGATGATGGCCTGGGGTGAGGGCGTGTTAGGTGATGTCTGGGAGAGTGACGTGAGTCAAGCATTCGACTACGATCTGCTGATTATTGGTGCAGGGGTGGGGGGGCACGGAGCAGCCCTCCACGCCGTTAAATGTGGCCTCAAGACCGCGATTGTAGAAGCCGGAGATATGGGCGGCACCTGCGTTAACCGGGGCTGTATTCCCTCCAAGGCCCTGTTGGCGGCATCGGGTCGGGTGCGGGAGCTGCAGGATACGGCCCATCTCAAGACGCTCGGCATTCAGGTGGGGCCGGTTGGGTTTGACCGGCAAGCTGTGGCCGACCATGCCAAAAATTTGGTGAATAAGATTCAGAGCGATCTGACCAATAGCCTCACCCGGCTGAAGGTGGAGACGCTGCGGGGCTGGGCTAAGGTTGCCGGGGAGCACAAGGTGGTGATCGAAACCGCCGAGGGCGAGAAGACGGTGACAGCCCGCGACATTTTGCTAGCGCCGGGTTCGGTGCCCTTTGTGCCGCCCGGTATTGAGCTCGATGGCAAGACCGTGTTCACCAGCGATGAGGCAATTCGCCTGGACTGGCTGCCCGAATGGATCGCCATTATCGGCAGCGGCTATATCGGCCTAGAATTTTCCGATGTTTATACGGCCTTGGGATCTGAGGTGACGATGATCGAGGCGCTGGATCGGCTGATGCCGACCTTTGACCCTGACATTGCCAAGATCGCTGAGCGGGTGCTGATCAACCCCCGCGCCATTGATACCCGAGTAGGGTTGATTGCCAAAACAGTTACGCCCGGTTCGCCCGTGGTGATTGAACTGGCCGATCCGGCCACCAAAGAAACCGTTGAAGTGCTGGAAGTCGATGCTTGCCTGGTGGCCACGGGCCGCATCCCGGCGACCAAGAACCTGGGGCTGGAGTCGGTCGGCATTGAGCTGGATCGGCGCGGCTACATCCAGGTGAATGACCAGATGCAGGTGCTGCGCGACGGGGAACCCATCTCTCACCTGTGGGCCATTGGCGACTCCACTGGCAAGATGATGCTGGCCCATGCGGCGTCGGCCCAAGGCGTGGTGGCGGTTGAAAACATGTGCGATCGCACCCGCACCATTCACTACCAGAGCATCCCGGCGGCGGCCTTTACCCACCCCGAGGTGAGCTTTGTCGGCATGACCGAGCCCACCGCCAAAGCCCTGGCCGAAGCGGAGGGCTTTGCGGTTGACTCGGTGCGAACCTACTTCAAGGGCAACTCCAAGGCGCTGGCCGAAGGCGAGTCCGATGGGCTCGCCAAGGTAATCTACCGCAAAGACACTGGAGAGATCCTGGGGGCGCATATCATCGGTATGCATGCGGCTGACCTGATTCAGGAAGCGGCCAATGCGATCGCCCAGGGGCAGACGGTGACTGACCTCTCCTTCTGCGTCCACACCCATCCCACCCTGTCTGAAGTGCTCGATGAAGCCTTCAAGCGGGCTGTGGTGGTTCCTTCCTAGCGTTTTCTCCGTACCCCTTCGCAGGCCTCTGCAGAATTTATGCAAATTCGTCGCCGCCCGCCCAATCCTTCGGTGTCTGTGCAGGCTCTCCAGTATCAGATCCGGGTGCCCGATGCCGAGCCTCGCAACATTCTAGAGAAGATTATTTGGCAAAAGGAAGAGGAAGTTGAGCAGCTGCGGCAGCGGCAGCCCCTGCCTGAGCTGCAGCGTCAGATCCTAAACGCGCCGCCGCCTCGGGACTTTGCTGCGGCCCTGCGGCAGGGTAAAACGGCTCCCGCCCTGATTGCCGAAGTCAAAAAAGCCTCTCCTAGCAAGGGCGTCATCCGGGAAGATTTTGACCCGGTTGCGATCGCACGGACCTATGCCGATCATGGGGCCACCTGCCTGTCGGTCTTGACCGACAAGACCTTCTTTCAAGGGGACTTTGAGTACCTGGCCCAGATCCGTCAGGCGGTCGATCTGCCCCTGCTCTGCAAGGAGTTCATCATCTACCCCTACCAGATGTACCTGGCCCGGCTCAAGGGGGCCGATGCGGTGCTGCTGATTGCCGCCGTGCTCTCCGACAAAGACCTGGGCTATTTTGTGCAGATTGCCAAAGCTCTGGGCATGAGCGCCCTAGTCGAAGTCCATACGCTAGAAGAACTAGACCGGGTACTGACCATTGAGGCCATCTCTCTCATTGGCATCAACAACCGCAACCTGGCTGACTTTACCACTAGCCTGGAAACGACCCGCGAGCTCATTGCCGCTCGCCAGTCCCAGCTTCAGGCCCGAGATGCAGTTGTGGTGAGTGAATC
>JACVRP010000393.1 GCA_014534385.1 Cyanobacteria bacterium Co-bin13 | reverse complement strand
GTGAGCATAGCAACCGGCAGTGAGTCATGGGCCGGTTGCGCCTTAACCTGGGCCAAAAACCCGTAGCCATCAAGTCGCGGCATCTCCACGTCGCAGAGCACAGCATTGACCGTTAACCCTGCATTCAGTTTGTCTAAAGCATCCTGGCCATCTTTAGCCTGGGCCACCTGATAGCCTGCTTTTTCAAGCGTCAGGGCCAACAGCCGCCGGACATTAATCGAGTCATCAATCACCAAAATGGTCGGCCTTTGGGGTCGCTTCAAGACCGTTCCTTGGAAAGGCGTGCCGGCTGCTTCCGAGGGGGGCAAATACCCGGCCATTACCGGTTGTTGGCTCGGGGCGGGTTGGCTGGGTTCTTTACCGTCGCCAGTCACCTCAATGCTGGCGACCCAGTAGAGCAGCTCGGGCACGTTAACCAGGGGCACCACCTGACCATCGCCCAAAATAGTGCAGCTGTTGAAGCCAGGAGGCATCGGCAAGTTGCCCTCAATGCGGCGAATTGCCACCTCCTGCTCGCCCCAAGACCGCTCTACCTGAATGCCGACCAGCCGACCATTGTGTTCGACCAGCAGCACTGTGGGGGCAGAAATGGTTGGCGCAATTTCTGGAGTTTCAAGCTGCACAGGGCAGTTAAAGATCAGCCAACGGGCCAGGGGCACCAGCTGCACAATCTGGTCTTCCCACTCAAACACCTCTTTGCCCGCCGTAGACATAATCTGCTCTGAGGCCAGCAAAAACAGCTCCTCAATGGCATCGACCGGGAACGCCATCCGCATGCCGTGGCTTTCAACCACCAGCACTCGGGTAACTGAGAGCGTATACGGAATTGACAGGGTAAAGGTCGTGCCCAAACCCGGCTGAGTATCTACCTGAATGTCGCCTCGAATGTCTTTCAAGCGGCTGCGAACGACATCCATACCAATGCCTCGGCCAGAGAGATCGGTAACCTGACCAGCGGTGCTAAACCCAGGCTCGAAGATGAGCGACAGCAGTTCCTGATTGCTGGCGGCGCTCAACAGGCCCTCATCCAACCCCATTTGACGCGCCTTGGCCCGGATTTTTTCGGTGTCAATGCCGCCACCGTCATCGCGGATGGTGATCAGCGTACGGCTGCTCTGTTGGTAGGCCCGAATTTCGATCAGACCTTTTGCGGGCTTGCCCTGAGCTAGACGGATCTGGCTGTCTTCAATGCCGTGGTCAAAGCAGTTGCGAATGATGTGGGTCAGCGGCTCCTGCAGAGCTTCTAGGATATTGCGATCAACTAGAGTACGGCCTCCCTGGATCTTGAGATCCACCGGCTTACCATACTGCAGAGACATCTGCCGCAGGGCGCGGGGGAAGCGATCAAAGGTGTCTGACAGGGGGCGCATTCGCAGCTGGGTCAGGTTCTTCTGCAGCTGGCGGGCTGTTTTACGCAGGTCGCGGCAGGTTTGCTCGGTGTTGTCGAGAGACAGGTCAATATCGGCCCCAACCTCCTGAAGCTGCACAATTGTTTCGATGGTTTCTCGAAAGGGCAGGTGCACGTCCCGATAGCGATCTAGCTCCAGCACATCGAACTGGTCCTGAATGGCGGTCTGGGGAGACTCTTCTAATAGCGTCAGGGTATGGCCGTTGTGGGCCACTTCGCGATCAGCGGCTGCAGACAGCAGGGGCTGCTGTAGGGGGGAGTTGGTTGTTTGGGTTGCTACCCGGTCGTAGGCAGAGCGCAAATCGTTGTTGATCTGGTCCATTACCCGCAGGCGGTCTTGTAGGTTCAAGACCAGGTCTCGCAGGCGCTTGACCTCCAGCTCCAGCCGGTTGCGCTCAATGGTGAGTTCACCAAAGAGGTCGCTAAGCTGGTTAATTTGTAGTACCGGTACCCGCACCGTGTTTTCCTGAAGCGTCTCTGTGGGAGCGGGAGCTTCGGTCCAGGCAGGATTGACCGCCGACTCCGGGCGAGAGACAGCTTCTACCTCGGTCGGTGGGTGGGCGGCAGACTCTGCCGCTTCGGCAGCCAGCCACTCGGCCAGATCTGCTTCTAGGGTGTCAGTTGGCAGGTCTAGATCGGTGGCAGTCACCGCAGTAGCCTCAGACGTATCCAGGCTATCAGACGCCTCTAGGGTGTCAGCCAGGCCGAGGCCGTTGGTCAAGTCAAAGCTGTCGGTCAAGTCGAAGCTGCCGGTCAAGTCGAAGCTGTCGGCTAGATCCTGGCTGTCGGCTAGATCCTGACTTTCAGCTAGATCCTGGCTTTCAGCCCAGACAAAGCTCTCAGTAACTTCGACCTGGCCAAGCGACAGGGCATTGGGAATGGTCGCCAAGTTACCTGTCATGACCAGGGCCTGGGTGCGTCTCCAGATCTGCAGGGAGGCTTGGGCCACCGGAATAATCTGGTCGTCGTTGACGCTTTCAACGTGCTGAGCAATGGACTGGCACAGCTGCACAAAGGCTTCTAGCTGCAGCATTTCGCCCAGGCCCTCAAGCTCCTGAGCTAGGATGGCGACTTCTTCCTTGAGTCGGGGGTCTTGGCGGCTCAGCACTGACTCCAGCCGCTGCAGGCAGCCTTCAACTTCGGTTTCAAACAGCAGTGGAATGATGTCCTGGCCATCTTCTGGCGAGAGCATGGAGTGGGCGTCTTCTTCTTGGGGGTCGCCCAGGCGCTCGTGCAGCTGCAGAAACAGGGGGTTGGCTTCCTTTTCTAACCAATCGGGGGGTAGGGTAAAGGCGTTGCCGCTGCCGTGGGACTGGGTGCGATCGCAAGCAATGACCCGGCCCATGCAGTCTACACACTGCAACAGCAGCTGTTCCAGGCTGGCGTCAACCGTTACCGAACTCCGCTGAATCTTCAAGACCTTCAGCCCGTCCTCTAAACGGTGGGCCAGGTCGCTCAGGGTTTGAAACCCCATCAGCCCAGCTCCACCCTTAATGGAATGGGCTGCTCTCAACGCCTCGTTAATCTTCTCCGTTTCGACTGCCTGAGCCAAGCCCAGTAGCCGGGACTCTAGAGTCTCCAGGTATTCCTGGGCCTCATCTAAAAACTGCAGTCGAATTTCAAGTTCCTTATCTTGGGCCATGATGACTTTCTTGAATGGCTGATGGACGGGGCAACAGTCACAGCAAAGCAGGCTGCCGGGCGCGCTTGGGACGGCGGACCTTCAAAGCAGCGCAGCGGGGCGGGCAGCAGGGCCCCCACCCCGGCACCTTAGACCTGATCTCCAGTGTTGAAAGTCCCTACCGAAGCCTGCAGCTCTCGGGCAACTTCTACGGTTTCCCGCAGAGCGCCGGAGATCTGGCGGGACGAGTCAGAGGTTCGCTCCGAGACCTGGGCGATGTCCTGCATCAGGCGTGAGACCGCCTGGGAAGTCTCTACCTGAGACACGGTTGCGGTAGAAATCGACTGCACCAGCTCATCAATCTGCCGAGACACCTCCAGAATCTGGCCCAGATTACGCTTGGCATCTTCAACGAAGTGCGTACCTTCGACCACTCGGCTCGTGCTTTGCTCCATTGCGTCAACCACCTCAGCCGTTTCCCGCTGAATGTTCTCCACGATGCGCTCGATTTCCTTAGTGGCATCTGCCGAACGAGCCGCCAGTTCACCGACCTCCTCAGCGACCACAGCAAAGCCCTGGCCTTCCTCCCCAGCCCGAGCCGCCTCAATCCCGGCGTTGATGGCCAGCAGGTTAGTCTGCATAGCAATCTGGTTAATCAGCGATACGGCCTTGGAAATTTGCTGCGAAGATTCGCCCAGGCGCTTCACCTTCTTCGAGGTCTCGCCGATGATTTCCCGCAGGTTGAGAATGTTTTGCACCGTCAGGTCCATCGCGTTGCCGCTGGTTTCAGCCGTAGCG
>JACVRP010000593.1 GCA_014534385.1 Cyanobacteria bacterium Co-bin13 | reverse complement strand
TGCAATCTCCACTAGCAGGAGCGCAGTCGCTAGAGCAGATCCAGACCACTGAGCAGCAGGAACAGGTACGGCTGACGCTGCTGAAAAACTCGCCTAGCTTTGGCTTTGACAACCTAGTCGCCAACTGGGCTTTTCTCAACTTCTTGCAGTATTTCGGCAACTATGACGTGCGCTCTCAGGTAGGTTATCGCACCAGCCCAGAGTTTTTTGAGGTCATCGTCGATAAAGATCCCTACTTTACCCTGCCCTATCTGTTTCTCTCGACCAGCACATCCCTCTATGCAGGCGAACCGGAACGAACGGTTGAGTTAATGGCTCAGGGACTTTCTGCGATGACCCCCGAAACGCCTGAAGGAGGCTATCGGGTGTGGCGTTACAAAGGCATTGACCAGCTGCTCTTTTTAGGTGATGGCCCTGGAGCCCGCCAGTCTTTTGAGACTGCTGCCGCTTGGGCTGACCTGGCGACCGGGCCGGAGGCGGCATCTGTCGCTGAGGCCTCTCGTCAAACGGCAGCCTTTTTGGCTGAAAACCCGGCTAGCCGAGCTGCTCAAATCAGCGCTTGGATTCAGGTGATCAATTACACCAATGATGAGCAGACCCAGAGAATTGCGGTTGAGCGGATTGAGGCCTTAGGGGGGGAGATTTTGGTGCTGGACCAGGGCCAGGTAACCGTTCGCTATAAAGCTGACGAGTAGAGCTAGAACGGTAAGCGCGGTAGGGGGAAGGGGATGAGAGCAGGAACGTTCCGTCAGATTTCTCCTTCTACCTGATTTTGAATCTGGTTTTGAACTCAGCCTGAACCCTCTCGGAAAGACCCCTAATGACCAGCATTCCGGTCAGCACAAACAGGAGGCAAAGCCTGAGCCAGCGATCGCAGCGGAGACTAGCAGTCGTAGCTTTAGCGGTGCACTAACAACTCAGACGAAGGAGCTGGCCAGAACGTCTCTAGGCCAAATCCGTGACCATAGTGCATTACCTCGCGGTTCTGGGCGAGAATTCCGGATAGAGTTATTGAAATGTTGGCGTAACTGAAGGTTAAGGGTAGATGAGCGACAAGCAGTTTATGGAGGATGCGATCGCACTCTCCTTTCAAGCCATGCGCGAAAACCGAGGAGGCCCCTATGGCGCGGTGGTGGTTAAAGACGGGCAGATCATTGGCCGAGGCATGAATGAAGTCACCTCCCTCAACGACCCCACTGCCCATGCCGAGATGACCGCCATTCGAGAAGCGTGTCAGGCGATTGGCTCGTGGCAGCTCAGCGGCTGTGAGCTCTACACCAGCTGCGAGCCCTGCCCCATGTGTCTGGCGGCTGCCTACTGGTCGCGGTTGGATCGAATTTACTTTGGCAACAGTCGGGAGACTGCTGCCCGCTATAGCTTTAATAGCCAAATCATCTATGACGAAGTTGCCAAGCCCCATGCGGATCGCAGCCTGCCGATTATTCCCCTAATGCAGAATGAAGCGCTAACGGCGTTTGAGGAGTGGGCAAACAAGGCGGATAGGAAGGGGTATTAGGGTAGGGGGTGGATGGGTAGGGGCGCAGGCCCCTGCGCCCAGGGCAACTTCTACGACGTAACAGAAAATTGCCTGTAATCCCTACTGCCCTTCGTTCAGACGGGCGGGGTCTTCTACGCCTCGGAGGCGGTTCCACAGCTCGTAGCCAACTTCGGTTTTGGGCACGACGTAGTTACCCTCGTCTACCGACATATCAGCCATTGCCGTGTACTCATTCCGGGCGGGGTCGCTGAGGTTGAGGTAGACAGCGCCCTGCTTCAAACGAGCACCGGGCTTGAGGATGGGAATTTGCCGCAGATCGTCTTTAGAGTAGCCCTCCATGCGGTTGTATAGCTCTTTGATATCGGCTGCGGTGCAGTCGTAGCGGCCTGGTTCAATGGTAGATTGGCCAGCATTTGTACCGGCTGTGGGATCGGGGTTGAGGTCTTTCTGCCACTGGTCGTCTTTCTGGTCGTTGGGGCGTCCGGGGGTGTGCTGAACCATAACTGTCTTCCTTGTAGTGCTTTCCTGTTCAGCCTAAGCAGGG
>JACVRP010000041.1 GCA_014534385.1 Cyanobacteria bacterium Co-bin13 | reverse complement strand
CCGCAGAAAGGCGCTGATCATCAGCAGCATCTGGGTAAAGACCGGCAGCTCCGCATCAAACTGAGCAAACATGTCAGCAAAGATAGGCAGCAGGAACATACACATGGCCAGGAAAATCACGACGGCCAAAATGCCCACGGTGACCGGATAGGCCATCGCTGCTTTAATCTGGTTCTGCAAGCGGTTCAGGTCCTCCAGCAGCTTAGCTAGCCGGTTCAGCACCTCATCCAGTACACCGCCAACCTCGCCTGCCTGAATCAGAGCAACGTAGAGGTTGTCAAAGCAGGAAGGATGCTTCCGCATTGCGTCTGACAAGTTGGTTCCCTGCTGCACGTCTGCGTTAATCTCAAGCAGCGCCTTTTTTAGTTTGGGGTTGGGGCATTCATCAGAGAGCACCCCGAGGCCCCGCACCAAAGCAACCCCAGCATTGACCAGCGCGGCAAACTGTCGGGAGAAGATGGCTTTATCCTTCACCGACACCTTGGTCATTGCCGTCTGAAGGTCTTGGAAGTCGATGTTAAATCCTCGTTCTTCCTGCAGATCCTGGACGTAGAGGCCCTGGTCCTTCAGTAAGTTTCTGGCTTCATTGGGGTTGGCGGCTGAGACCCGTTCCCGGCGCTGATTCCCCAACGTGTCACGGCCTGTTGCAACGTAGGTAGGCATGGTTCAACGGTACTTTCGTAGATAATGAACGGAAGAGAATGCCTGAGCAGCTTTGCGAAAGATCGCTGAAACGCTAACACAGAATCTCCAAAAGCGCTCCTGCAGGTTTCTGCGGGAGAGACCGGGTTGAGGCCGCAACAACAGCCGCAACAACAGCTTGAGACTGTAAGGTTGGCAATGGGAAGAAGAGCAGACATTGCCAGTTAGCTGCTGCCCCAGCCAATGGCCCTGCCTGCTGATGGCAAAGGCCAATCACTGGAGTCTAGTGTCGAGCCGCAGCTACTTTCTGACCGGCTGCCGCAGGCGCTGGTCCTGAGCCAATCAGCCGCTGTAGCTCGTCGGGTCGAGAGGTCTTTGTCATAGCAGAATCAAAGGAAATGCTGCCCGCTTTATAGAGGTCGGCCAGCACTTTCTCTAGAGTCTGCATGCCCAACTTACCGCCGGTCTGAATGGCACCATAGATTTGCGCCGTTTTTCCTTCCCGAATCAGGTTAGCAATAGCGGGCGTCACCACCATGATCTCCTGGGCCATGATCCGGCCAAACTCTCCGGGCTTGGGATTGTGTCTGGGTACCAGGGTCTGGCTCAAGACGGCAACCAGCGAGTTAGACAGCTGCACCCGTACCTGCTGTTGCTGGTCGGGGGGAAAGACGTCTACCATACGGTCAACCGTCTGGGCCGCTGAACTGGTGTGTAGCGTGCCAAAGACTAGGTGACCTGTTTCTGCAGCAGAAACTGCCAGGGAGATCGTCTCTAGGTCCCGCATTTCACCCACCAGAATCACGTCGGGGTCTTCCCGCAGGGCTGCCCGCAGTGCATTAGAGAAGCTCTTGGTGTCTTCGCCAATCTGGCGCTGGTGAATCAGGCTCTTATTCGGTTCGTAGATAAACTCGATCGGATCTTCGATGGTGAGGATGTGCTCGGGCCGGGTCAGGTTGATGTTGTTGATCATCGAGGCCAGCGTCGTGGACTTACCTGAACCGGTAGGCCCCGTCACCAAAATCAGTCCCCTCGGCTTTTCCGAAAGCTCCCGAACAATGTTGGGCAAACCCAGCATGTCCATGCTGGGAATTTTAGAGCTGAGGGCTCGCAAACAGGCCGCGTAGGTACCCCGGTCTTTGTAGACGTTGACCCGGAACCGGGCTAGCCCTTTTACGCCGTAGGAGCAGTCCAGTTCCCAGGTTTGCTCTAGGGTTTTGCGCTGGGTGTTGTTGAGCATCTGGAAGATCAGCCGCTGGCAGGACTCGGCTGTCATGGGCTCATGCTCGGTCGGGGTAAGCTTGCCGCTGATCCGGATGTAGGGAGGTAAACCGGCGGATAGGTGCAGGTCAGACCCGCCCCGCTCAATTACCTCCTCCATCAGGTCTTCAATCATCAATTCCATGGAGCCACCTCAAGTCACGTGTAGTTGCATTGAGCTTAGTTTTCAGCATGCCCCAAAGCGGCAATTAGGCTGTCACCTAAATTACGATTGGGGCCTAGAGATTTAGTCTTGGAAGCGGGGGGTGAGACAGTAGGGGCAGTCTAGCCACTCTTGTTTGAGCTGGGCCGCGCAGCATGAGCAGGTCAGAGATGCCTTACGCTTGGCTTTAAGCTCTGCTTCTAGGCCAGTATCTGTAAAGGTTACCCGCTCGACTTCATCGAGTGTGGTGTAGCCTTGCCTAACCAGATTCAGGCTATAGGCCAACAGCGTTTGCATCCCCTCTTCAACGGCCACCTCTTTAATGTGCTCGGTAGGAGCGCCTTCAGAAATCAGCTTTTGCAGCCGCTCTGTCACCCGCATTACCTCGTACACACCCACCCGGCCCTTGTAGCCGATGCCCTGACAGGTGGTACAGAGGGAGCCGTCTCGCTTGGCAGCTTCTAGGTCTTCGGGTAAGTTGGCCTTGTAGAACGTGACGTCGGTCTCGTTGGTAGCGCTGAGGCCAAAGTGAGCCAATTCTTCCTGGCTAGGGTGGTAGGCAACACGGCACTCCGAACAAACTTTCCGCATCAGACGCTGAGCCAGGACGCCAATCAGGGCGCTCGATACCATGAAGGACTCAACGCCCATTTCATCGAGGCGTGCGATCGCACCCGCCGCATCGTTGGTGTGCAGCGTAGTTAGAACCAAGTGTCCGGTCAGGGCGGCTTCGATGGCTGTCTTGGCCGTTTCAGGGTCACGCGTCTCACCCACCAGAATCACGTCTGGGTCCTGTCGTAGAAAGGCCCGCAGAATTGAGGCAAAGTTCATGCCCTTTTCGCGAATCACCTGCACCTGAGTCAGGCCGGGCAACGTGTACTCAATGGGGTCTTCAGCGGTGCTGATATTAACGCCAGGATCATTGCGCTCAGAGAGTACGGAATACAGAGTGGTGGTTTTACCCGATCCGGTGGGTCCCGTTACTAGAATCAGACCATAGGGCCGAGAAGCCATGTCCTGCACTATCCGCAGCGTTGGTTCATCGGTGATCATCTTATCGAGACCCAGTTGGGTCGATTCGTTGTCCAGAATTCGCAGGACAACCTTCTCACCACAGCGGCTGGGCAGTGTACTGACCCGGAAGTCTACCTTGCGGCCCTGAAAAACCCGACGGATCCGGCCATCCTGAGGGACTCGGCGCTCAGCAATATCGAGTTCGGCGATAATCTTAAAGCGGGCAGTGACTGCCTGAATAATCTTCTTCGGCATCTTTGGAAGAGCTTCCCGCAGCACTCCGTCCTTACGGAAGCGCACCCGCAAAAACTCCTCCTGGGGCTCTACGTGAATATCAGAAACCCCTTCCTGCAGCGCCTTCACGAGAATCTTGTTGACCAGCGCAATGACAGGAGCGGCTCCAGCATCCTTCAGCGCCTCTCCCAGGTCAGCATCCTCATCGATGACATCTTCCAAGCCCCCAATGTCAAGCTCCTCCAGGTCGCTCTTGACATCCACAGCCTGCTCAAACTCCTCCTTTTTCTGCCGGGCAACGGCTTCATCTAGATAAGAGGAAATTAGACGCTGGTAGTCTTCAACGGTCACTACCATACGCCGCAGCTTCAGGTTCTGAGGTCGCAGAATGCGGTTTAAGTCGTCCTGCGCTTCGAGGTTCTCAGGATCAACCATTGCCACTAAGACAGACCCATCCTCTCCCTCTGTATGCGACAGCGGCACCAACTGGTGCCGCCGACAAACGTCCACCGGGATCAGCCTGTCAATTAGCTGAGTAATATAAGTATTTGAAATGTCGTCTAGTTCCGGATCGAGGGATTCGACGCCGTATAGGATTTTTAGCTCAAAGAGCTGCTGCTTCTTATACTGGCGCAGCAGCTCTGGAGAAAGCTGCTGGCCCGTCAGAGACTCCAGCACATCCGTCAGCGATCGCCCCGATTTGCGGCTCTCGGCCAACGCCTGCTGCATCTGGTCCGAATCCACAAAGCCGGCCTGGATCAGCTTATTGCCAAAAGGCGAGAAACTTCTTTGTAAAACCAGCGCCCGCCGAGGTGATGAGGAGTTAGTCATATCACTGATGCCAACAAATCCTTAACAAATGTGCCCAGAAAGTAAGGGTTTACCTACAGGCGCTTTAACTCCGCTTAACATAAGCGGCTACGCACCTGAAAGGCTCTCCCAAGACAGATGTCGAATCCTGTAGCTGATCTCAACTGCTCTAGCAAGAGGCTCCTGTCCCTGATAATAGCCTCATCCTCTGGTGTTGCACCAATTCTGCCCGCCCCATTGTTCCTGAAACGATGGCCTGCAGCCTGCCTTTAGAGAGAATATGCTGCTGTTTCCGCCAGCAGCTTAATATAGATACTCAATTTGCCGCTAGGCTAGTAGCAGCCCTATCTAATCGACCCTATGCTCCTCATGCTGGTCCACCAGCATTCCTGGCTAACAGCAGACGGGGTCAAGGGCAATAGCCATGCCGTTGTAAAGTGTAGCCATTCAGGTCTCGGACACAATGATTGATGACGTAAATCGGACCGACAACCCCAACGTATCCTCTCCAGAACCTGCTGAGCAGATTGAAGAGTTACATGAGGAAGATGCCACCATCGACATCAAGTTTGAGGGTGACTCCTTAGAATCGACCTCCGATGCTGCAGCAGCAGACGTTTTTGTCATGGGCGAAGAGACTGCAGGCTCAGCATCAGCTGCAGGCGCTGCTCAAAGTGGCGACTATTCCTCCACTGTGGCCGACTTGGAGCGCCAAGTAGAAGGGCTCAAGGCCCAGCTAGAAGATCGCACAGGTCAGTATATGCGTATTGCTGCTGACTTTGAGAACTATCGCAAGCGGACTAGTAAGGAGAAGGAGGATCTAGAAGTTCAAATCAAAGGCAGCACCGTTACTGAACTGCTGCCGGTGGTTGACAACTTCGAGCGGGCTCGATCCCAGATCAAGCCTCAGACTGAGGCAGAGATGACGATTCACAAGAGCTACCAAAGCGTCTACAAACAGCTCGTAGATTGCTTGAAGCGCCTAGGAGTATCTGCCATGCGGGCAGAGGGCCAAGAGTTTGATCCCAACCTGCATGAAGCTGTGATGCGAGAACCGACTGATAAGCAGCCTGAGGGAACCGTCTTAGAAGAGTTCGTGAGGGGCTACGTTTTGGGCGATCGAGTTTTGCGACATGCCATGGTAAAAGTGGCTGCGCCGCCTGAACCCGGGTCTGCAAGTTCAAGTTCGAGTGAAGATGGCTCAGCAGAATAGACTACACGCCTCAATCAGAGGATCCTGATAAAAGGGGTAATTTCTTTCAAAGAATAGGGAACCATTTACGAAATGGCTAAGTTTCGTCTAAGAAGCTTAGCTGTTTGAAGAGGATGGGTTACCTTTGAGGTGCCATCTGTACCGGGATTACTCCGAATTTGTATAGCACCGCGAGTTATGGGTAAAGTCATCGGGATCGATTTGGGCACAACCAACAGCTGTGTTGCCGTTCTAGAAGGCGGTAAGCCAGTTGTTATCACTAATACTGAAGGTGGGCGTACAACCCCCAGTATGGTTGGTTTTGGTAAAAATGGTGACCGTTTGGTTGGGCAACTGGCTAAGCGACAAGCAGTTACTAACGCTGAGAATACTGTCTACAGCATTAAACGGTTTATCGGACGCCGCTGGGAAGACACTGAAACTGAACGCTCCCGTGTTCCTTATGTTTGTGTGAAAGGCCGTGACAACACGGTTGATGTGCAAATTCGGGGTAAGAACTTCACCCCTCAAGAAATCTCTGCCATGATCCTGCAAAAGCTAAAGCAGGATGCAGAAGCTTACTTGGGAGAAGAGGTGACCCAGGCAGTTATTACTGTACCTGCCTACTTTACCGACGCCCAGCGACAGGCTACCAAAGATGCCGGGACGATCGCTGGTTTGGGGGTTCTGCGAATTATCAACGAGCCTACGGCAGCTGCCCTCTCCTACGGTTTAGATAAGCAGGACCAAGATCAAACGATTCTGGTTTTTGACCTTGGCGGGGGAACCTTCGATGTGTCTATCCTGCAGTTGGGAGACGGAGTTTTTGAGGTCAAAGCCACGGCGGGCAACAACCACCTGGGTGGAGATGACTTTGACAACTGCATTGTTGAGTGGATGACAACTAGCTTCCGCACTGAGGAAGGAATTGATCTTTCGAAGGACCGCATGGCCCTGCAGCGGATTCGAGAAGCTGCTGAGAAAGCCAAGATTGAGCTTTCAAACATGGCCTCTACCTCGATCAACCTACCTTTTATTACTGCTGACGAAACGGGGCCTAAGCACTTAGAGATGAGCCTCAGCCGGTCTCAGTTTGAGCAATTGGCGTCAACTCTAGTGCAGGCCACGATTGATCCGGTGGCTCAGGCGCTGAAGGATGCAGACCTAACTCCCGACGATATTGATCGCATTCTCCTGGTTGGCGGTTCTACCCGAATTCCGGCTGTTCAGAAGGCGATTTCTGACTATTTCAACGGCAAACCGCCCGATCGCTCGGTCAATCCTGATGAAGCAGTAGCCTTAGGGGCTTCAATTCAGGCGGGGGTTTTGGGGGGAGAGGTCAAAGACCTGCTGCTCCTCGACGTCACGCCGCTTTCCCTGGGAATCGAGACCCTCGGTGAGGTCTTTACTAAGGTCATTGAGCGCAACACCACTATCCCGACCAGCAAATCTCAGGTTTTCTCGACCGCAACTGATGGTCAAACCTCGGTAGAGATTCATGTGCTCCAGGGTGAGCGGGCAATGGCTAAGGACAACAAGAGCCTGGGTAAGTTTGAACTGCGAGGAATTCCGCCAGCGCCACGTGGGGTGCCGCAAATTGAGGTTTCTTTTGAAATTGATGCTGATGGCATCTTAAAGGTGTCTGCTCGGGATAAAGGAACAGCCCGTGAGCAAAGCATTCGGATTACCAATACCGGTGGTCTCAATGGGGATGAGGTCGAACGCATGCGTCAGGAAGCCGAACTGTACGCAGATGAGGATGATCGCCGTCGCCTGCTGGTAGACCTGAAAAACCGGGCAGAAAACCTCTTTTACAGCTACGAAGCGACCATTCGCGACAATGGCAGCTTCCTGGATGAGAGCTTGAAGGCCAGCTTGGAGGAAAAAGCGGCCCAGCTCCGAACGGCGATGGCGAATCGCGCCGTTTCTGTTGAGGAACTACGAGATCATATTGAAGCGCTCCAGTCTAGTCTGTTTGCGGTAGGCTCAAACCTGTATCAGCAGACCGACCAGGAAGACTATGACGATTCGGCTGATTATGTTGGCGCGACCGTAGCAGGCATGGAGGCTGATGGGCTGGCAGAAGATGATGCAGACATCAGTGACAGCTCTGACTTAGATGCGACGGTGACTGCCGACTACGAAGCCATTGATTAACCAGCAAGGTCGGGAATCACACCTGGTCACCTGGATAACCCCTTTCTACAATGTTTTAATGACTTTAAGTTGGCTGTCGCTGTTGCCCAGGTAGTCCTCTATGGCCCGTGACTTTTACGAAGTTCTTGGCGTTTCACGGAATGCGGATCAAGAAGAGCTTAAACGCGCCTATCGTCGATTGGCGCGTAAGTACCATCCAGATGTAAACAAAGATCCTGGTGCTGAGGAAACCTTTAAGGAAATTAACCGGGCTTACGAAGTGCTGTCAGAGCCAGAGATTCGGGCTCGCTACGACCGCTTTGGTGAAGCTGGCGTTGGAGGAGCCGCTACAGCTGGCTACTCCGACTTTAACGATATGGGTGGGTTTGCTGATATTTTTGAAAGTTTTTTCAGCGGATTTTCCGGTGGGATGGGGCAAACTGCGCGGCGACGCGGCCCTACCCGGGGCGACGATCTGCGGCTCGATCTGAAGCTAGATTTTAAAGAAGCTGTCTTTGGCGGCGAAAAGGAAATTAAAATCAGCCATCTGGAAACCTGCAACACCTGTACAGGCAGTGGGGCTAAACCGGGTACTCGGCCTCGCACCTGCTCGACCTGCAGCGGGACGGGGCAGGTGCGGCGGGCGACACGCACCCCCTTCGGCAGCTTTACTCAGGTTTCGGCCTGCCCAACCTGTGCCGGTACGGGCGAGGTCATTGAGGAGCGCTGCACCGTCTGTGGCGGCAGTGGCCAGAATCAGGAAACTAAAAAGCTCAAGATCACGGTCCCAGCCGGCGTTGATAACGGGACTCGCTTGCGGGTATCGGGAGAGGGGGATGCTGGATTGCGGGCTGGCCCTGCAGGCGATCTCTATGTCTATCTCTTTGTCAGCGAAGATTCTGAGTTTCGGCGCGACGGTATTAATATTCTCTCTGACCTAAAAATTAGCTATTTGCAGGCAATTTTGGGCTGCAAGCTTGAGGTTCCGACGGTCGATGGCCCGGTCGAGCTGGATATTCCGCCGGGGACTCAGCCGGGCACTGTGCTGACGTTGCAGGATCATGGGGTGCCGCGTTTGGGTAACCCAGTTAGCCGGGGGGACCATCTGCTGACGGTGCAGGTTGCCATTCCAGCCCGACTGAAGCCTGAGGAGCGCGAGCTGGTTGAGAAATTGGCGGAGATTAGCGGTGATCGGGTTAACAAGGGCGGCATTGAAGGATTTTTGGGAGGCCTGTTTCGCGGATGAGTGAGCTGGATCAAACGGGGGCTGGTGCTCAAGCAGGAATCCAGGAGAACCCGCTGGAACGACTGGACCTGCGCGGTACTCCCTGCCCTATTAACTTTGTCAGAACTAAACTCAAGCTGGAGCAGATGCCAGCGGGCTCTCTTTTAGAAGTGTGGTTGGATGGCGGGGAACCTATGGAGCAGGTTCCCGATAGCCTCACCATGGAAGGCTACAGTATTGAGCAGATTCAAGATTGCTCAGACTATTTTTCTCTACACGTTCGCAAACCCCAATAGGAAAGGTTTTGGCCTATGGCTGAAGGGACGGCGATCGCAGCTGACGCGACTCTAGGCTACTGGGGTACTGTCCTGGCAGTTCAGGCCAACTACTACTGGGTCAAGCTGGACGACGTAGCCGTAGAGCCTGGCAGCGATGCGCCAGACTCAGTGTATTCGAAACCACGCCCTGAGAACCTGCTATGTACTCGACGAGCCCGTTTAAAGAAGGTGGGGCAGCGAGTGATGGTTGGGGATCGGGTGCAGGTAGAGGAGCCGGATTGGGCTGGGGGGCGAGGTGCGATCGCACAGGTGCTGCCCCGCTCAACGATGCTGGATCGGCCCCCGGTTGCTAATGCTGATCAGGTTTTGCTGGTGTTTGCCCTGGCCGAACCCGATCTCGATCCCTTTCAGCTCAGCCGTTTCTTGGTGAAAGCCGAGTCTACAGGCCTGACGGTTAACCTGTGCCTAAACAAGCGCGACCTGGTAGATGAGCAGACCCGCCAAGGCTGGATTGACCGTCTGCAGACCTGGGGCTATACCCCGACCCTGATCAGCGTTCAGACAGGATCTATCTGGCCTGAGCTGAGCCAGCAGCTTAAGCACCACATCACGGTGGTGTCGGGGCCTTCGGGGGTGGGCAAATCGAGCCTGATCAACCATTTGATTCCGGCAGCGGAGCTGCGGACGGGAGCCGTTTCAGGCAAGCTGGGACGAGGTCGGCATACGACCCGTCACGTAGAGCTGTTTGAGCTACCCTCGGGTGGTTTTTTGGCAGATACGCCTGGCTTTAATCAACCGGATGTGACCTGTGCGCCAGAAGAGCTGGCTGACTGCTTCCCTGAAATCCGCCAGCGCCTGGCGGCTGAATCTTGCCAGTTTAGTGACTGCCTACACCGCGATGAGCCGGGCTGTGCCGTCGGCGACGATTGGGAGCGCTACGAGCATTACTTGGCTCTGCTGGAAGAGGCCCTAGATCGACAGGAAGCGCTGAATCAGCAGCGTGATCCGGAGACTGTCTTCAAGGTCAAGACCACTGAGGCAGGACAGGCGCAGCAAGAACCTAAGCTGCAGGCCAAAAAATATCGTCGAGTTTCTCGCCGCAGCGACAAACAGGCCCTACAGGATCTCTGTGATGACCTGACCGAGTCAGTGGAGCATCTAGACGACCTGGACGAGCTTGTGTTTGACGAAACGGATTGACGAGATAGATTAACGGTGGGCTTAGTGGCGGCCAAAAATTTGGGGAATGCGGCCAAAGCGCCCCGTCATTAGCCTAAGAGCGACCCGCCTGAGCGGCCGCACCTGATGCAGCACATTTATGCCTAGCCGCCGCAGCAAGACAAGCGGAAAAAAGCGATTGGAGAAGCAGCGGGTGAGGAAATCAGTAAAGCTGAGTATGAGCCAGTTTTCTCGCTGCCGCCACCGCTCGTAGCGCCGCAGAACGGTTAAGGCCCCTAGATCGTCTCCCTGCTGATGGGCCTGGATCAGCACCTCGGCTAGGGCTGCTGCATCGCGGATCCCCATGTTGAGCCCTTGCCCACCGACAGGATGACAGCAGTGGGCAGCGTCGCCAATGAGCGCTAAGCGATTCTGCACGTAGCGACGGCTCTGCATCAGCTGTACCGGAAACAGACGGGGCTGATTGAGCAGCTTGAGCTGACCCATGTGGCTGCCGTAGCGACGGTGCAGCTCTGCCATGAACTGATCTTGGGGCAGGTTTAGCAGGGCTTGGGCCTCTGCGTGGGGCGCTGTCCAGACAATTTGGCAGCGGTTGCCCGACAGTGGCAAGATGGCAAACGGACCGCTGGGCCAGAACCTTTCGTAGGCTGTGTCTTGGTGGGATTGCTCTGGTTCCAGCAAGACGGTGATGCAGGACTGCCAGTACCGCCAGCCGAAGGTGGAGATACCCGCCTGCTGCCGCAGCGGCGACATGGCTCCATCGGCAGCAACGATCAGCTTGGCTTGAAGGGTAAGCGGGCAATTTCCCCGCTCGATCTGCAGGCAGGTCGCCGCCGCCCCAGTCTCGACCCTGACGACCCTGGCCGAACTCAGGTAGTGAATTGAGGCTGTGGCTACCGTTTGCTGAAGAGCCTGCATCAGAACGGAGTGCTCGGCTCCGTAATAGACGGCATCTGTGCCAGCATCCTCTGGGGAAAATTCTACGGCTTGGGGATAGTCGCCATCAGACAGTTTGACGCGCTGGAAGGATGTGATGGCTGGGGCAACGAGGGGCCAAAGTCCTAGATTTTGAAAAATCCTAGCTGAAGTCAGGGAAAAAGCGTAGGCCCGCTGACGGGCTGCTGCCTGCTCTGGGGTTTGGGCTTCGATGACGGCAATGGTCAGGCCAGAGCTACGGAGAGCAGTGGCCAGGGTCAGGCCGATGATACCCCCGCCCACAATAGCAACATCCACGGCTAAGACCTGGTCTGGCCCAGCTTCGAGGGCAGCGGCTGAGAGGGGCGGATAGGTCTGCTGAGGAGGGAGAGACGCCATAGGGAAAGGGCCAAAACCAGCGCTAGGGAAGTGGGCAGGGAAATTTGTAACGTTACATATACATTGTGACGCGATCGCAACTGGCTGATCAAGGGAGATTCCTTGCTTTAGGCCGCGCTGGTGGCCATCAGGTCTTCGGTCATCTCAAAATTAGCGGTTACTGACTGCACGTCGTCTAAATCCTCCAGGGCGTCCATCAGCTTTAGCAGGGACCTGGCCTGATCAGCATCCTGCACATCTACAGTGTTGTTCGAGAGCCAGCGTAGCTCTGCCTGACGCACGGCATAGCCCTGCTGCTTCAGGGCTCCGTCTAGAGCCTCTAGATCGGTAGGGTTGCAAAACACCTCGGCTCCTGGGGTATCTTCGTCGATCTCAGTCAGCTCGTAGGCCTCTGCGCCACCTTCGAGGGAGGCCTCGAGCAGAGTATCTTCATCGATGGGACCCGCCAGGGTAACAACTCCCTTCTGCTCAAACATCCAGCCAACGCAGCCGGTTTCACCCAAGTTGCCGCCAACTTTGTTGAAGGCAGCCCGCAGGTCGGCGGCGGTGCGGTTGCGGTTGTCGGTCAGTGCCTCGATCAAAACGGCTACACCGCCCGGCCCATAGCCCTCATAGCGGATTGCCTCTAGCTGGTTTTCGCTGCCAAGCTGGCCTGCTCCCTTGGCGATGGCCCGCTCAATATTGTCATTGGGAACTCCGGCTGCCTTAGCTTTGTCGATGGCAGTCCGAAGCTGAAAGTTGCCATCTGGATCGGCACCCCCAGTGCGGGCTGAAACGATGATCTCCCGCGACATTTTGGCGAAGATTTTGCCCTTAACGGCATCGACCCTAGCTTTTTGCCGTTTGATGTTGGCCCATTTACTGTGCCCTGCCATACCCCATGAAGAAATCGACTGCAGTTTCGATTTTATCCCTTACGGGCGGTGGCAGCAGATTGGGCTAGAGCCGGGCAGCACAGAGGGCAGCCCCGATCAGGCCCACTTGAGGATTGAGGACGATGTGAACTGGCACCTTCTCCAGCAGGTGGCTGACCCGGCCCTTGTGACTAAAGGCTCGCAGGAAGGCTCCTGACTGCATCAGCGGTAGGTTTTTAGCAGCAATCCCGCCTGCAACGTAGAGCCCGCCATAGGGCAGCAGCTTTAGCCCTAGGTTGCCTGCCTCGGCTCCGTAGGCTTCGACGAAGATTTCCATGGTCTTTTCGCAGAGCCGATCGCGCTTTTCTAGGGCGGCCAGTGCGATCGCAGCGCCTGGGTCAACGGTTTTGGTCTGCAGCCCGGTCTGCCGCTCCCAGGTCGTGATGGTTTCGGCCATCTGGGGAGATTCTTCAGCGTACTGGCGGTCGCGCAGAAACTGATAGATCGAGACAATGCCCTGGCCAGAGACCACCCGCTCTACCGAGACGCGAGAAATCTGGTGCTTATCGAGCAGGTACTTGAGCAGCTGAAACTCTAACTCCGAGCGAGGCGCGAAGTCGGCGTGGCCCCCCTCCGTCGGAAAAATGCTGAGGGTGTCGCCCCGAGGAACCAAAAAGCCTTGACCTAGACCAGTGCCTGCCCCGATGACGGCAATGGGGGCGTTGGCGTCGTACTGCCCAGTCTGCAGCGTGTGCATATCATGGGCCTGCAGACCCAAAATGCCGTAGCCTACGGCCTCAAAATCGTTGATAAGCTGAACTTTTTCCAGCTGCAGGTCAGTCTCTAAGCGCTTGGCTGAGAGAGACCAGGACAGGTTGGTTAGGCTGGAGGTGTTGTCGACCACAGGCCCTGCGATCGCAAAACACGCCCCCCTTGGCTGCCGATGTTCTCCGGTTTGGCTCTCAGCCTCGTGTAGAAAAGCTTTGACCATCGGCACCAGGTCTGGATAGGCCGCGCTGGAGTAGCGCTCCTCATAGCAGCTCTCTAGCAGTGTCCGAGCTGTTCCGGCTGTGGGGTCTGGGTGGACTCTGACGAGACGCAGAATGGTTTTCGTCCCGCCAATGTCGCCAGCCAACAGATAAGTCATAACGGTAGTGCTCTAACGGTTTGCGCCAGTGGTCTGTAGAACCTGATTTAGTTTGCCGCTGCGAAAGCCTTCCAGATCAAGGGTTACATAGGTAAAGCCGTAGCCCTGAAGGGCGGCGACCAGAGCTTCTAGGTTCACCTCAGCGACAAACGACCGGATGGTCTCAGCCGGCAGCTCAATGCGAGCCGTATCGCCAGCCGAGCGAACCCGCAACGTGCGGTAGCCCAACTGCCGTAAATAACGCTCGGCCCGACCCACTCGCTGCAGTTTTTCAGCGGTGATGGCTTCCCCATAGGGAAAGCGGGAGCTGAGACAGGGCTGGGCGGGCTTATCCCACCAGGGGAGTTCCAGTTCTCGGGCAATCTGCCGCACCTCTAGTTTGGTAATACCCACCTCAGCCAGGGGCGAGCGGGCTCCCCGCTCTTTGGCCGCCTGAATGCCGGGGCGATAATCCTGTAAGTCGTCTGCATTGACGCCGTCTACCACGTAGGGGTAGCCACGCTCTAGGGCCAGGGGCTTGAGGGTATCGTGCAGTTCGCTTTTACAGAAATAGCAGCGGTTGACCGGGTTAGCGGCATAGCTAGGATTTTCTAGCTCATAGGTGGCGACAATTTCATGGCGTACGCCGATCTCAGCTGCCTGAATCTGGGCATCTTCCAGGTCCTCGGGCAGCAGTGAAGGAGAGTTGGCGGTAACGGCCAAGGCCCGGTCGCCTAGTACGTCGCAGGCGACCTTTGCGACCAGAGTGCTGTCTATGCCCCCCGAGTAGGCAATCAAGGCCCGATCCATCTCGGCAAACAGGGCTTTTAGCCTATTTAGCTTGTCGGCCACCATAGTTGTCAGGAATATCTCAAATCAGAGTAGAAGACGGCAATCTTCTCT